>JBBQII010000330.1:0-5257 GCA_038324795.1 Gemmatales bacterium | reverse complement strand
GTCGCGGCCGTGCTGGGCGTCGAGTTTCGACCCGAAGGCGGCAACCTGCACTTCACCGCCCAGTTCTCGTCCGACTCCGAGACCAACGATTTCCTCAAGAAGTTGACACCGGCAGCGCTGAAGCAACTTGGCGCGATGCCGAACGGGATGATGATGTACTCGGCCAGCAACTTCGAGATGGGCGCGTCGAAGACACTCACCGCCCTGATGCAGAGTGCCCTGGCGGATGACGAAGATGAAGATGCCAAACAGGGTATCAAGGCCGCGTTGAAAGACTTGGCCGCGGCGGACCGGGTCGTGCAGTACTCGGGCATGAACACCATCGGCAGCGGGATTGAAATCGCGGAGTACAAGGATGCCGCCAAGGCGAACGCGGCCATGCTGAAGATGTTCAAATCGCTGTCGAAGTCCGGGTCGTTCGGAAATGTACCGCTGAAGGCGGCTCCGACGATCAAGGAAAATGCCGAGACTGTCGGCAAGTTCAAGTTCACCTCGGTCAAGTTCACCTACGACTTCGACAAGGCCGTTGAGGCGCTGCCGGAGAATATCCGCGATGCGACCCGGGCCACCATGGAACGTCTCGCGGGGGACAAGGTGACGCTGTACTTCGGCTACTCAGGCAATACCCTGATCCAGATTGCCGGTAAGGACTGGGCGCAGGCCAAGGCGGGCATTGAGGAGTACTTGAAGGGTGGCAACCCGCTCGACAAGGACGAGAACTTCCAGTCCGTCCGCAAGCAACTGCCCGCCGACGCCACCATGCTGATGCTGGGCGATACTGCCCGGACATTGGAAATGATCATGGACCTGGTGAAAGACCAGGCGGCCGCGTTGCCCGGTTTCCCCGGCGGTGGAATCCCCGAACTGAAGGCACCGAAGGGCAAACCGGCCTTCTTCGGGGTCGCTGTCACGATGAAAAACGAGTACACGAGCTTCGATATGTTCGTCCCGGTCACCGCGATCCAACAGGTGCGCAAGATGTTCGCCCCGCTGATCGACGGCGACAACTGATCAAGGCAATCGTTTCGCCCACTCTCTCCGGAACAAGACGCATCTTTCTACTCGGGAGCGATGATTCATGAAGCAGTTTTCCCGTTCGGCGACGGTGGCCCTCCTCTTCGCAACAGCCTCCGTCGTCGGTTGTGACACGGGGAAGGTGAGCTATAACAATACGATCCGGCTGCCAGCGAACTCGCCGTATACCATCAACCTGAACGGCCCAACCAAAGACCAGAAGGTGACGGTGGAAGCCAGCGCCCAGGAGAGCTTTAACATTGAAGTCGTGCTCGACGAGAACGTCGGCAAGAACAAACCGCTCGCCCTTGGCACCGACAAACGCAGCTTCGGTCAGACTGTCGTGGTTCCCGCGGGAAAGAAGTTCAGCGTCTTCCTGAAGAACCAGTCGAATAAGGAAACACAGGTCACGGTGAAGGCAAATTCGGTGGAGTGAAATGCCGGGCGACGCGGCAAGCCGTAAAACGAAAAGAGCGGGGATCGTCAGTGATGACGATCCCCGCTCTTTTCGTCTTTGTTTCCGGCACTGCTTACTTCGAAGCCGTGCGGATCGTGCCCAAATCCATGAAATCGACGGTGACAGCTTCGCCGGCCTTGAAGACCACGCGCTGGGTCGATGCTTCCATCTTGCCGTCGCGGTTCAGTTCGGCCCGAACCGAATAGGCGTATTCAGCGCCCTTGGTCAGTTCCGGCGTCTTGAACGAGCCCGAGGTGCCGAGCAGCTTGTTCTCGACGAACAGCTTGGCCCCTTCGGGAGCGACGAACTTGATCGTGCTGATCGCCGTCGACTTGTCGACGAATTCGACGACTGACACTTCCCCGGCCCGGACTTTGACGATCTGGCTGTCGCTGACCGTCTTGCCGTCACGGGTGTACTCGACCTTCATCGAATACTGGTAATCCTGGCCCTTCTCGAGCGACGGCGTGCTGAACGAGCGTTCGGCCGACGACAGGTTGGTCAGCGTGTCGTTGGCGTACAGCTTGGCATCCGCCGGCAGATGAACCACGACCTGGGCCTTGTTCGGCGTTGTCGGGTAGATCATCGTCTGGCCGCCCTGCTTGGAGTCGGCTTTCTTCGGCTCGACTTCCTTCTTCTCCTCGATGCGGGGCATCGCGTTCGGGGAGTACGGCGTGGCGTAGCCGTAAGTGCCGGGGCCGCCACCTTCATACGGAATCGGCCAGGAGTACGACGTGCCGCCGTAGATTCCGTAGCCGAAGCAGCTGAACGGCTGGTAGTAGTTGGGGGTGTAGCCATGGCACGAGTGGTACGACGTCACGTTGCCGGCGCAGCCGCTGCAAGCGTAGGAACTGTAAGCGAAACCGCTGCCACCGCAGCCGTGGCAGGAGGACCAGCACCCGCCGCAGGAACCGTTGTGCCAGGAGTGGCCGCCGCAGCAGCCGTGGCACGAGTTGAAGTAGTGCAACGCCTTGCCGTGGAAGTCGGCCGTTTCGGGCGCGCTGGTCATCGCCATCATCAGAACAATGCTGTACATCGTGAGGCACCTCTAAACCTGAAGGAATCGCCCTACCCGTGTGAGACGGTGTTAAGATAGGCAATCTAACATAGTCAGGATAAATCGGGTGGCTTGCGATGTCAAAGAGAATTCAGGCTAAATGGGCTAAAGATTGGGATTGGTGCATGAAATGACGGTCGTAACGGCTGCCAAAATCGCAGCGGAAGTTGCTCATCTCCCGCGGCATCTGCGACTTCTATTTGATTTCAACCGGCTCCACTTTGCCGGTGGCCAGGTTGTAAACGCCCCCGGCGACGATCAGTTTCTCCTGCCGTACCAGCCGGGCCACGACCGGCGACGACTCGGCAATCAGTTTCGCCTGCGAGCGGACGTTGTCGCGAATGGCCGTATCCAGGTCGCCCTTCGCGGCGCGCACGGCCGGTCGCAGGTGCTGGAACAGCACACTGATCTGCCCGGAGACTTCGTCCCCCTTGATGGCTGCATCAACGGCACCGCAGGAACTATGGCCCAGAACGTAGAGCACCTTTGCACCCAGCGCGAGCGTACCGAACTCGAGGCTGCCGAGACATTCAGGCGTGCTGACGTTGCCCGCGATGCGCGTCACGAACAGATCGCCGAAGCCCTGGTCGAAGACCATTTCGATCGGCACGCGTGAATCGGCACAGCCGGGGAACGCCGCGAACGGGGCCTGCGCGGTGGCCAATTCACGCTCGCGATCCTCATCCCGGTGCGGGGCCAGCGGCTTGCCTTCCAGGAAGCGCGTGTTGCCCTTGTAGAGATAAGCAAGCGCCTCCTTGGGACTCAGTTCACGCGCGTTGACCTTGGGCGCGTCGGCCGCATGCACCACTTGCGGGGTCGCCAGCACCCCCGCGGCGACGGCCGTGCGCAACAGTGTTCGGCGCGTCGGTTTTTTCTCAGTGCACATGCAGCAACTTCGGTGGGACATGATTGACAGAGGTAACGATCGTCTCATGCCGTGACGATTCTCGTCAGAGGGAAGTTGCGCAGCGACCGGCAGAGTGCAGTTGGCCGCGCCGCCAGTTCAATGCTCCGGAATGCGGGAGGTCACTTGCGGCCTTTCACGCCCCAAACTTCCTCCAGAACCTTGAAGATCCGCGGGTCGGCATCCAGCAACTCGGCACGGACGAAGGGGTAAAAGTCGTTGGTGCCGAAGTACGCTTCGCTCATCTCCGCAAAGTACTCAGTCTCGTTGGTCAGAGCATAGTGTTTCCGCTTTCGCCCGCTGATATGCATGACCGAGTCGTACAGCTTCGCCTCGCGCGCCGCGGCCAGGCATGCCCTGATCTCCGGATGGTCCACGCCGAGTTTCAGGTGGTGGTAGCCGTGCGCCAACTCGTGCAGAACCATCCAGGGCTGCGCGTGCGTCCACTCGAGAAAGTTCCGGCAATTGGCCAGTTCGACCCCACCGGCCTTCTCGGGGTTCATGCTGTTGCTTTTCAGCCACTTGTCCGAGACATGAAAGCACATGCACGGGTGCTTCGGATGCGAGTGCTCGACCCAGATGGGTATCTTGCGGATCTCCGTCAGTGCATCGTCAGGCACCGCTCGCGTGATGCGGTACAAATGATCGCCGAGCAGCTTGAGCGTCTGATCGCGGAGGTCGCGGTTCTCCGCAATGTCGAGTTGCTTGTTGATGAGAACCGTCCAGCCTTCGACGGCCTGTTCGCGATAGGCCGAACGCGGCTCCCAAGCGTCCGCGGCGGTGGCGAACGCGGGGGAAAACATGATCATCAGGCTGAGTGACAGTCGCATGGTGAAGTTCCCTGGTGAAAGTGTCGTTGTACTACCACGCCCCATGTTGGCCGTGGTTTCCCGCTGCTGACTCACCGGATTTCATTGACTTTAACGAGCACTCTTTTTAGGATATGGCGAAGGATGGAGTTGCGTTCCATTCACCCACCGGATTGATCGATCATCTCTCCTTTCGATCAGATTCCGCTTTCGTTTCTTCACTGTTAGTCAGACTTTCTGCTTCAATCGCGGCCCTCTCCACCGCTTTCAAAAGCCTTTGGACAACATGCGCCGCTATCTTGCAATACCAACCTCGAAGACCGCTTCACTCATGCCGGAAACCGTTTGCGCGTCGTTAATTCCACTCAAGAAGTTCATTCAGTGAGCGCGAGTTCTTCATGTTGATTTCCTATCCTACCAACTACGTCTTTTTCACTGAGTAGAAGCATTGAGTTCCCGCCCAACCCGACCGCCGGTTGCACCCTGAATTTCGAGGTTGTGTCATGAATCGATGGACGTTCCGGATTTATTTTGTCGTCACGTTCCTGACCTTCACGAGCAACGCAGCCGCTCAATTTACGGTCGTGGATTTCAACACGAACATATCGGGGCTTACTGGAACTCCTGCTTCGGTTAACGCGAACAGCGTCAATACAGGCCTTACGCCCGTCACCCTGAGCCGCGGGACCGGGTTGATAGCGATGCCAGGAACGGGCCTATTCAACAGCAGAGCGGTCGACGCCGGGTCGCTGGCCGACGCCTTCACGAATAATGACTACTACACTTGGACCGTCGCGCCGGCGGCCGGCTATGCGCTCGATCTGAGAGAAATCATCTACTCCCTCCAGCGCTCCAGCAACGGCACGGACTCCGTACTGGAGAGCGCAGTGACGGGGTTCGGGGCGGCGGCCGCCAACAACCTACAGCAGAGCAGTTTGCCCTCGGCTACCAACAGCCTGACGTTTGTCGCAGCCCCGGCCAACGGGCTGAACTCCCTCACTGCGAACACCGAGTTC
>JBBQII010000329.1:0-5270 GCA_038324795.1 Gemmatales bacterium | reverse complement strand
TGCTGTTGAACGGCTTGAACTATCGCGGCGATCGTTTCCGGTGACGCCCGACCCAGTGCGCCGTTTGCCGGTTCCTTGATATCGATCAGGTCTGCCCCGCCTGCCAAAGCGGCGACGGCTTCCTCGGCTGAGCGTACGCTGACGAGCAACTTCATGTCGATTCCTCGACAGTGAACAGGCGGACATTACCCGGCCAGCGCTGAAACGGCTTCTGCTTCACCGATCCGAGAACGAATCCGTAAAGACCCTTTGTTTGAAACCATTCCGGCGCATTCAGATGAAGCTTGGAATCCTGGGTAAATTGGGCTAGATCGGCATAGTGTCGGCATTCCGTCAAGATGGCCTCGCCAATGACTCCGCCGCCGAGTTTTGTCAGCGGGCGAATATCGTCGGTAACGTGAGCCCAGCCTTCGGAACGATCATCAGGCACACGGGCGGCGTGGATGAGAATTCGGCCGCGCCAGTGGGTCAGCCATGAACGGACTTCGATGGTTTTGATACCGGCGACGACCAGAGCGGCCCATGGCTGCTTGATCGAGATTGCGTACGTCCTTGCCATGAGAGTTTAACCGGACCATAGGGGGACCACGGCGTCAGCCGACAAATACATGCAAACGATTTCAGACTTCGCCTTAATCATGAACTATACTGACTGGTGAACAGGGGGCCATGCGCCCCTGGTTCCTCGTGCGGTCGTATGCCGTAACGACGAGGCCCTCGGAACATCCCAATGAACACGCGGTTGATGGAACATGCCGAGCCGCTTCCGGGCTACCGGCTCATCGAGCGCCTCGGGAGAGGGGGCTACGGTGAAGTCTGGAAGGCGGAAGCACCGGGCGGGCTTTTCAAAGCGATCAAGTTCGTCTACGGCGATCTCGAAGGCGTGGGCGACGACAACAAGGCGGCCGAACAGGAACTGAAGGCGATGAACCGGGTCAAAACGATCCGGCATCCCTACATCCTGTCGATCGAGCGTTTCGACATCATTCAAGGCCAACTCATGATCGTCATGGAGTTGGCGGACCGCAATCTGTGGGACCGCTTTCACGAATGCCGCACTCAGGGCCTGGTCGGGGTGCCACGCGAAGAGTTAATGCGGTATCTTGATGAGGCGTCTGAAGCGCTCGACCTGATGAACATTCATCATCAGATTCAGCACCTCGACATCAAGCCGCAGAACCTGTTCCTGATCCACAACCACGTGAAGGTGGCCGACTTCGGCTTGGCCAAGGACTTCGAAGGCATCCGCGCCACGGTCACAGGCGGCGTGACACCTGTTTACGCCGCACCGGAAACATTCGAAGGCTGGATCAGCCGTTACTGCGATCAGTACAGTCTGGCGATTGTTTACCAGGAACTGCTGACCGGCGTACGGCCGTTCTCGGGTACGAACACCCGGCATCTGTTGATGCAGCACATCTCGGCGGCCCCGGACGTTTCGCCGTTGATACCTGCTGAGCGTGAAATCGTTGCGCGCGCGCTCGCCAAGAAGCCCGACGAACGGTTCCCCACCTGCACCGCCTTCGTGAAGGCCCTGCGCGACGCGTCCAACCCGGCCCGGGTGACGGTGGCCCCCGTACGTGCCGACGACCCGACGCGCACGCAGCCAAACTTCAAGCCGCAAAAACCAAGCGAGCCGGCTTCCGGCAACCCGGCCATGCCGACGTCCCCCGCGCCGATGACGCCGCCGTCGACGATGCGGCCACATCAGTTGCTTAAAGGCCTGCCGCGGTTGGTGACACCTGGGGCAGCGTCGGCTCCCCCGACTCGAGCGGCCACATCATCACCGATCAATACGCCGGTCACCGTACAGCGACCGGCTGCGTTCGAGACCGGCCAGCTTTCCAAGATGGGCATCGCCCCGCCGGAACGCGCCGGTGATGGCTGCCTGGTGCCGGTCTACATCGTCGGCGTCGGTCGGATTGGCCTGCAGGTGATGCGCCGGTTGCGAGGTTACATCAGCGAACGCTGCGGCCGGACGACGTTCCCGCACTGGAAATGGCTGTTCATCGATACCGATGCGGAGACCTTGCAGGCGGCAACATCAGAGTCGTCCGGCGGCAAGTCGCAGTCGTTCGAAATCCACGAAGCGTACCACGCGAAACTTCAGCGGCCTGCTCATTACCTCAAGCGCGATGGCATGCCGCCGCCTGAAACGTGGATGAGCAATGAGATGCTCTACCGTATCCCGCGTGAACCGGCCACTGAAGGAATCCGCTCGCTGGGTCGGCTGGCGCTGCTCGATCACTATCAAACGCTGTTGCAGCGACTTCGCACCGATCTCGAGACGTTTCTCTCGGAGGACGTTCTGCTCGAAGCCGACCGGCAGACAAAGCTCGGCATTCGCAGCAATCGTCCGCGCGTATTTCTGGCGTCTTCGCTTTGCGGCGGCACCGGGTCGGGCATGTTGATCGACCTCGCTTACATCCTCCGTCACGAGATGCGGCAGATGGGTTTCACCAAGCCGCAGGTGACCGGGCTATTCCTTGTCCCGCCGGTGGATCGCACGTCGCCCAAGAACCTTGCGGTCGCCAACACGTGCACCACGCTGGCCGAGTTGTACCACTTCAGTCAGCCGGCGACCCGCTACGAGACGAAACTCGACTCCCGGCAGCCATCGCTGGTCGACCCGGAACGCCCTTTTGAGCGCTGCGTACTGCTGAGCATCCCGCGTGTTCCCTTGACCAACAAGTCGATTCCCGCAGCGGAGCGTGCCGCCGGGTTGGTGTTCCAGGAGACGCTGACGCCCCTGGGGCGTTCGACCGATGCGGCCCGTATTGCGCACTTTGGCAAGAAGCAATCGATAGGGATGTCGGTACAGTCGTTCGGGTATTACCGCATCACATGGCCTCGACAGCGAATGCTCGAAACGATCTCCGAACGTTTCGCATCGCGCACGATTCAGTCATGGTGTGCGCGGGAGCCGGGCTCCATCCGGGCTGCCGTGACGGATTGGTTTGAAGAGCAATGGAAGAAGCTGCATCTGGAACCCGCGGCGCTGATAACCGCGATTGAAGTCGCCCTGGCCGGCGGCCTGAACAGTAAACCCGAGACTCTTGTCGACGTCGAATTGCAGGCAGTTCCATCCGAGATTCCGGCGGGTAACAAGGGCGAGTGGTCTGGCCTGGTGCCGATTATTGACCGTATCCTTCAGATCGTTGGCAAGTTCGGCTATGACGAAGAGCAGATGCCCGGCCGGGTGGCCGGCATCCTCGATCAGGTCGTCAAACCGATCAGCAAGGAATCCGAGATCAAGTTCGCGAAGATGGCGGTGTACTTCGTCGAACAGCCGCAGTTTCGCATTGCAGGGGCCGAGGATGCGATCCGCCAATGTACCGAGCGTCTGCAGTCGATGATTGATCAGCATGAAAAAGAGAACAACCGGTTCGCGCGAGAACTGGAAGATGACTATCTGAAGCTGATTCCAATGCTGACCGCGACGACTCAGTCGGCCATGTTCAAAGGCGAAAAACGGCGGACGCAGGCACTGACCGACCTGATCGGATGGTTGCGTTCGTGGCCGAAGCGAAAGGTGCAGTACCTCGTCGTCAAGCAACTGGTGTCGGTCTACCGGCAGATGCTGGGCAACGCGCCGGAGTACCTGCGTGAGATGACACTGGCCCGCTCGCGGCTGGGTGATCTGGCCACGCAGATCTACAAGGGCAACGACGGAGCAGGGAACGGAACGTTGCCGCAGGATCATCCGATCCTGCCGATCGGTTGCAAGACAATCCCCGAGGCGGCCGACAGGCTGATCAGCCAGTTGCCGGTTGCCAAGCTGCGGGAGTTCGAGGAACATTTGCAGCAGCAGATCCGCCGGCACCTGCGCGGGCTGGTGAACGTCTGTCTGAATTTTAATGAGTCAGGCACGAAGTTTCGCGACTTGGTGATGAAAGAAACCAAGGCGTTCATCGACGCGCATCTGGGGCAGCATACTCCCGCGGAGGAATTCTTCCGCAACCGACCCGACGAGCAGGCCGCCCAGCGCGACATTCTGCTGGCGTATGATGAAAGTACGCCCGAACCGTTCGGCCCGAACGTCCGGCAGGAAGACCAGAGCCTGCTCCTGGGAATCACTTCCGACGAGTGCGGCAAGCGATTCAAGGGCATCGCGCAGGAACTGATTCCCGAGTTCCAGATTCACGACGCCCCTTCGGCCAACGAGATCATCTTCTTCCGCGAGTACCACGACATCTCGGTCACCGACACACCGCAGGCCGGGGCACTCGCCGCCGAGGCGATCCGTACGGTGAAAACTAATGATCGAATCATCCTCGCCAGCCGCACCGATGTGGTATGGAATACCTTCCTGCGGGAATGATGTTCAGGCCGTTGACCTGCATGCTAATCGTCAACTCCCGTTGCCGAGAATGCTCCGCCCTTCAACAATATCCCCATCTGCTCACCGCAATCCGACTGCAAGGAATTCTTCCCATGTCGAACAGTTTTGGCGGCCGTTCAACTCTCTCCGTCGGCGGCACGTCGTACACGATCCACCGTCTGGCCGCGATCGAGAAGCTGGTGCCCGAAGCGGCCCGCCTGCCGTTCTCGCTGAAGATCCTGCTCGAAAACCTGCTCCGGACTGAGAACGGGCTTTCGGTTCGCAAGGAGGATATCGAAGCACTTGCCCGCTGGAACCCGAAGGCCGAGCCCGATCGCGAGATTGGTTTCTCTCCAGCCCGCGTGCTGTTGCAGGATTTTACCGGAGTGCCCGCGGTTGTCGATCTGGCCGCCATGCGCGACGCGATGAAGAACCTTGGCGGCGACCCGTCGAAGATCAATCCGCTGGTCCCGTGCGAACTGGTCATCGACCACTCGGTACAGGTCGACGAGTTCGGTACCGCGGATGCGTTCGCGAAGAACACGAAGCTTGAATACGAACGCAATCAGGAACGTTATGTATTCCTGCGTTGGGGCCAGAACGCCTTCCGCAATTTCAAGGTCGTGCCGCCCGAGACCGGCATCGTTCACCAGGTGAACCTCGAATTTCTTGCACGCGTTGTGTTCACCACTGAATCGAACGAAGCATACCCTGACACGCTTGTCGGCACCGATTCGCATACGACGATGGTCAACGGTCTGGGTGTACTCGGCTGGGGCGTCGGCGGTATCGAGGCCGAGGCCG
Source organism: Gemmatales bacterium (assembly GCA_038324795.1). Lineage (GTDB taxonomy): Bacteria > Planctomycetota > Planctomycetia > Gemmatales > Gemmataceae > JAIOQJ01. The sequence continues at coordinate 145 of JBBQII010000329.1, read as the reverse complement.
TCATGCTCGGTCAGCCGCTTTATATGCTGCTGCCTGAGGTGGTCGGCTTTGATCTGACCGGCAAATTGACAGCCGGCGCCACAGCGACTGACCTGGTGTTGACCGTCACCCAGTCGCTCCGCAAAGCGGGCGTTGATGTAAAGTT
>JBBQII010000328.1:0-5282 GCA_038324795.1 Gemmatales bacterium | reverse complement strand
CAACACTGCGGCCTTCATCGATTATCACCTGTCGGGCGTCATTATCACCGTTTGGGCGTCATTATCACCTGTTCGACCTCATTATCACGGAGGGTGTGGGTGAAATGATAACGAGTTGTGAAGGCCTTGCAGGACGGCGGTTGGCGACGTTGTGATAGAGGTGAGTTTTTGCGTGGTCGATGCCCAGCAGATGCAGGACGGTGGCGTCGAAGTCGTGGGTATTGCACTACTCCATCCGCACTGAAGAAGCCTACGTCGATTGGGTAAAGAGGTTCATTCTGTTTCACAACAAGTGGCATCCGCGAGAGATGGGCTCGGCGGAAATCGCGGCGTTTCTGACTCATCTGGCCATCGAGAAACGGGTCGCGGCCAGCACACAGAACGAGGCGTTCTCGGCCATTCTGTTTCTGTATCGGCAGGTTCTCGAAATCGAGTTGCCGGCGGTCAATGCCGTGCGTGCGAAGCGGCCGGAACGGTTGCCGGTGGTGATGTCGATTGACGAAGTCAGACAAGTGCTTGAAGGATTAGATGGAACTGACCGGCTCATGGCGGAGATGCTGTACGGAACGGGGATGCGGATCCTGGAATGTTGCCGGCTGCGACTGAAGGATATCGACTTCGCGCGTCGGCAGATCGTCGTTCGGGAAGGCAAGGGCGAGAAGGACCGGGTGGTGCCGTTGCCCGATCGGGTGATGGAACGGCTGGTCGAACAGATCAAACGTGTGACCGTCCTTCATGTCAAAGACTTGCGCGGGGCATGGACAGGTCTGGCTGCCGGATGCACTGCAGGAGAAGTACCCGAATGCCGACCGTGAGTTGCGGTGGCAGTATCTGTTTGCGTCGTCGCGGTTGAGCCGCGATCCGCGGGGGGAGCAAGGCGATGCCGCAAGCGGCGGTCCACTGATGCGGCATCGTCGCCACGAGAACCTGTTGCAGAAACGGGCGAAAGCGGCGGTGACTGCGGCGCGGCTGACCAAGAAGGTGAGTTGCCACACATTCCGCCACAGCTTCGCAACACATCTGCTCGAGGCCGGCCACGATATCCGCACCGCGCAGGAACTACTGGGCCATGCCGATGTCAGCACAACGATGATCTACACGCATGTGCTGCAGCGCGGTGCCGGCGGGGCGCGGAGTCCGCTGGATCGGTTGTAGGGCGACACCGCAAGCGGCTGGGAGAACGCGGTAACAAACTTCCCCCGATTTATTTGCATACCCCTCTACGTGGTTCTATTTTACTTCCACGCAGCATCAGGCACGCGGGCCTAAATCTCCAGACGGGGTGTGGCACCAGCGCGCACTCTCACTGCTCCGGCCAGCTATCCCACTCACTTCGGACCCCCCTGGCCGGTGGTCACAATCTGTTGGTAGTAAACGACTTCGGCGCTCGAGTTGCATTGTAGGTGCAGGTAGTTCGCACGGTATCAGTCCACTGAACAACGGGGGTTCCTCCCGATGATTCGGCCACGATCGGCTTCCCCCTCGCGGCGGGCCGGCATCATCCTGGTGCTGGTCGTGGCAATGCTGTCACCGGCGCTGAGCCTGGGGCTGGCATTCGTCTTCTACGCCAATCAGCAAGCGATCGCCATGCGCATCCACCGTGAGGCAGCTCAAGGCGGGCGTGTGGCGTACGTACAGCCGACAGCGCGCAGCGGCACTGATGAAGCGTCGCCGCTGGCACTCGACCTGGCGGGTGCCGCGCTCGGCCAGCTGATCTACGACTCGGCAGACGACGATACCGGTATCGGCAGCGGACTGCGCGGCAGCAGCCTGGCGCGGACCATGTACGGGCTGCACTATGAAGGTGAACCGCAAGCACCGCGCTATGCCGGCAACGATGTCGCCTACAACGGCATCGGCCGGGCGCGTACAGAACGTGGACAATATGTACCGGCGCTGCTCAGCGGCGTTGATGATGCGAACATCAAGGCGGTCAACTACACCTACTTCGCGAAGGATGGGTTCCTGCGCGATCCGGAACGGATCGGCTACCGTTCCGGCCCGCAGGCGAGTGCATGGGAGATGGATGGCCGCAGCACCACGCGGAACTACTTCCCGCTGAACGCACCGTAAACGTACCCGGATGAGAAGGATCTCTACCTCGCCGCGATCCGGCCCAGCGATGGCCGTGTGCTGGTGCCGTCGTTTTATCGGCCATCGACATTCGGCCCGCTGTCTCCCGACAACCCGAACTGGACCAACGCAGCGGGGAAGTACATGATTCAACGGCCTCGCGCGGCCGACATGGGACCAGGCTTCCCGGCCATCCCGGCCAATGCGGACGGCAGCTACACGGGTGATATCGAACAGTTGGAAGGCAAGCAGGTCCGCCAGAATGATTCACTGTGGATGGACCTCGACCTGCCGATCCGCAGTTGGCGTGGCCGGCACTACAAGCCGCTGGTGGCGTTCCTCGTCGTCGATCTCGACGGGCGCATCAATGTGAACGTGGCGGGCAACCGGCGAGGCGTTTCCAACGGGAACGCCTCGAACCAGGGGATCGGAAGCTGGGAGGCCGATCCACAAGCGGTGCTGCCGTACCCGGAAGCAGTGAATCTGTATAAGTCCACACGCGGGCGGTACGGGGCGGATGAAGTTCCGAACCGCAGGTTCAATGAGGATGGCACGCTGCTGACGGGGAACGCCGCTGCCGCAACCTTCGCCCCGTTCTACGCGGCCCTCGACTATGACGGCAGCACGCTCACGGCCTCGGGCGTGCGGCCGCGCATGATGCTTCCGCAGGCACCCAGCACGCGGACGTCGCCGCTGTTTCCTGCCCGCTACGCTCAAGCGTCCGATGCGGAGCGTCGCGACCATCCGTCGCTGGCGAACCCTTATCTGCTGACGTCTCAGGCGGGGGCGACATCGACGTCGGAAGACCGCGTCTTCGGGCCCAATGAGATCGATTTCCTGAACCGCAAGTTCAACGGCGACGAGGCGGCCTGCAAGCAGGCCCAGCTCGGCCAGTTGCTGCCGCAGAGCCTGGCCCAGCGCTACACGCCTGCGCAGAAGGCGAACCCGCGTTTCCTGCTGACGACGATCAGCAACGACATCGACACGCCGGGGCTGGTCCCGTTCAACTACAGCGACTCCAGCAGCTACCGTCTTGATCAACCGACAGCCGGGGGCGGTGGCGTCTACCCGCCGGCGGGGCAGCCGTCGGCAGTTCCGCAGCAGTTTCCGGCATTGTCGCAACGGCCGAACGCTGTGCCGGCCGGCAGTTCGTTCGACGCCATGACGTGGAAGGCCAAGCACGCTGTCCAGGGGGTCGTTGACCTGCGTCGGCCGTTGCCTGATTACCGGGGTGATCCCGCGAAGCCATACGAAGAACCAGGAAACGTGACGGCTGATTCGACTGCGAGGGCGCTGGATGCCCGGCAGAAATTCGCGCGCGACATCTTTGATCGGCTGTGCGTGGCCGTGGGAGCATCAAGCACGGTCGCCGACACAGGCACGCAGGAGTTCAACGCCCAGCGGTACCTGGCCCAGGTGGCCGTCAACATTGTTGACTATCTCGATAGCGACGACTGCGTGACGTCGTTCATGTGGAACCCGCTGGATGCTGCCCAGCCCCGTGCATCGGCCAACTTCTCGAAGGAGAACCTGCCATCGCGCGTTGTCTTCGGCACCGAGCTACCACGACTGGTGATCAATGAAGGGTGCATGCGTGTCGAGAATGGTTCGATCATCCCTGGCCAGAAGGACACCGACCCTGGCCTGGTGCCGCCGTTGCCCCTTCCCCTGGGCTGGTTGCCGAAAGCGACGTTCTACAACGTGAAGTGCTGGGCCGAGCTGCACAACCCGCTGACGCCGGGGACTGCCTTTGCGGACAACCTCAGTTTCAGCGGCGGGGCAGCGCTGACGTTCGACGGCCATCAGGTCTACCGCTTGCTGCTGACCGAACCGAACAAGCGGCTGCGGCACGTTGACAACGTGAAGGGCGACCCGGACGGGGCGATCCGCCGGACGATTGACTTGCAGCCGGGTGTCTATGACTCGGTGAAGGGAGTGATTCCACCGTCGAACGGGGCATACATCCAGCCGCGCGGGCCGCGCAGCAGTTTCTATGTGATCGCCCCGGAACCGACGCCGGGCGATCTGGTGATCCCCTCGGCCGAATGCGAAGACCTGAAGTTCCGGCTGCCGCCCGACCGCTACCAGAACGGCGAAGGGGCCCGCACCACGATGCTGTTGCAGCGGCTCGCCTGCCCGTTCCTGCCACCGGGCGACGACAACCCGTACCTGACCGTCGACATCATGGACTTCACGACCGCGATGGTCAACGACTCCCGGCTGTTCAGCGAGCGCGGCCTGATCATCCCTCCGCCGCTGGAGATTATCCTTCAGAAGGGCTTCGGTCGCAAGCAACCATACGCGGGCCACCCATCGCAGGTCGTCGCGCAGAACCCGATCCCCGCGCCGGTGGCCGGATTCAACCACACCTACTTCCGGCACAACGGCCAGGGTGCCCTGATAACCGAGTCCGGCCTGACGCTGACCCAGCCGTTCGACTGGCTGGCGCATCTCGACCGCGAACCGGTGAACGTGATTGACCTGACGAACGTTTCCGGCTGCCGCCCGCATGAACTGACGCAGCAGTTCATCACTGAAACGGGCCGGGAAACAACGAAGCAACAACACTTGGCCAACTGGTCGAGTGACGCTCATCGGCTGCGGCGGGCGCTGGAACTTCTCAGCACGCGCAGCCGCACCCCTGGCATGCCGACCGGCGGCCGAGTGCCGGGACGGGTGAACATCAACACCATCTGGGATGAGAAGATATTCGAGGCAATCGCGGCAGCCAACAGCGCCAACCATTTCACCAGCGACGATGTGCGCAATATCTGGCAGCAGTTGTCGCAAAGTCGAACACCAGCGGGGTCCCCGTCGCAGAACGCCGGGCAGGACCGGCCGTTCCGGCCGACTTCGTCAGCAATCGACATCCGTGACAGTGTGCAGTATCCACGAGGCAGCGGAATCGATGACACCATACTGCGAACAAAGGCCAACGACGGTTCGAGTCACATGATCGATCTGCCGCAGGACCACCCCGCGTTGAAGCAGGAACTGCTCGGGAAGATTTATCCGCAACTGACCACGCGGAGCAACGTTTTCGCGGTCTGGATGACGATCGGCTACTTCGAAGTGACCGACCGCAACACCCGACCCGCGAAGCTCGGCAGGGAGCTCGGCAGCGACGACGGCAGCAACGTGCGCCATCGCTACTTCGCTATCGTCGATCGTACGAACCTGACGACGGATAACGTCAACCCGCGGGTGCA
>JBBQII010000327.1:0-5282 GCA_038324795.1 Gemmatales bacterium | reverse complement strand
TGGGGGCACGGGTCGGGATTTCCGTCAGCAGGTCCTTGACGTACTCCCACGGGTTGACGTGATGTTGCTTCGCGCTGGCGGCGAGGCTCAACAGCACGGCGGCTCGCGCGAGGCCGCCGTCGCCGCCGATGTGCAGCCAATTCTTGCGTCCCACGGCGATCGGCCGCATCGCCTGCTCGGCGGGGTTGTTGTCGATGTTCAGGCGCAGGTCGTCGACGTAACGTATCAGCGTCGGCCACTGATTCGATGCATACGTGAACGCTTCACCGATCTTGCTCTTGGGCAGCGCCCGCGGCACCTGTTCGGCGATCCAGTCGCCCACAACGGCCCAGGCATGCGCCTTCGCCAACTGGCCCATGAGAGCGACGGTCGTGTCATCGGTATGGATCGCGAACGACTGCCGTACCCGTTTACACATCAACAGATAAAGATGCGTCAATACGTCGGCGCTTGCCATCACCAGGTCGCCCAGCGTCGATCGCGACACGTTCCAGCCCAGCCGTCCGAATATCCCTTCCTGCCGATACAGCCATCGAAACTCTTGCGGCCATCGACCGCCGAGGTGCACAACCAGATGCGGCCGGTCAGCCCGAGAGTCAGCATGATGCGACCCCCGCATGCGAAGCGAGCGCGTTGATCGGGCGCAGCGCCGTCGCGTCATCAGCGCCGGCGGGCACGCGAACGATGACGCCGGTGGGCAGCACGACTTCGATGGCCGCGCTGGCGACGATCGTCACCGGCACGAACGTCGGCGTGGATGACTTCGAGACTCGTTGATCCCGCCGCGCCAGTTCGCTCCGCCAGGAATACAAGCTCGCTTCGCTGATCCCGCGCGCCGCGCAGAACGCCCGCACCGACATGCCCGAGCGTTTAACCCCCGCCACCGCCGCTCCAACGCCAAGCCCCGCTGCGTCGTCCGTGCCATCGTGCCGCCCTCCCCGAAAAGGAAAAGCCACACGATACCGGGGCGAGGGCAAGGAGCGAAAGACGCCGATTCGCCGGGCGGTTACGAAACATACCCTCAAAGCCGAGGCGTTGCGGGGTCAGTCGCCGGACATGATTTTCAAAGAACTGGCGATCATGGTGATCTCGTACAATCTCGTTGTCCAAGTCCGACGACTGGCGGCGGCGGCGCGGGTCAAGATCTCGCCGAAGCGGATCAGTTTTTCGGCGGTGTGGGATCTGGTGCGGATCATTCTTCTCGTCCCGAACGACTGGGCGGAAGAGAAATGGCAGAAGTGGTTCGAACGAATCGTGAGCGAAGCCGGTCGGAGACAATTGCCCAACCGGCCCGGACGATCGTATCCCCGCGAAGTCATCCCACGACGCCGAACCTTCCCCGAACGCCAACGAAAACAGGTAAAGTAAGTGCCATTACGCGTCTCGCGTGCTCGTATATACGAGCGTGCGAGACGCGTGCTCCACGATGGTCATCCCCTGCGAGTGGCATTCCTGGAAAGACGTTCAACGCACTTGATGTGCGCTGCCGACGAATTCGCCGATGTGTCCAACCTCCAGCTTCGCCAACTCATCTACAATCCGCACACTCGCCGTCGGGTCGTAGAAGTTCGCGGTGCCGATCTGCACGGCACTGGCCCCGGCCACGATGAACTCCATCACATCATCCAGCGTGCCGATGCCGCCGACGGCGATGATCGGCAGAATCTTTGCCTTGGCCACCTGCCAGACGATGCGCAGCACCAGCGGTTTGATGGCCGGGCCGCTGAGGCCGCCGGTGATGTTGCCGAGGATCGGTCGACGCTTCCGCCAGTCGATCGCCATGCCGACAAACGTGTTGGTCAGCGATACCGCATCCGCGCCGCCATCGGCGGCGGCCCGCGCGATGGGCACCACGTCGGTAACATTCGGCGTCAGCTTGGCGATGATCGGTACGCCGAGACGGGCCCGCACGCCGCCGACGATCCGCCGGGTCACGTCGGGCGACGTTGCAAAGTCGATCCCGCCGGACACGTTCGGGCACGAAAGATTCAGTTCCACCGCGGCGATGCCCGGTTCCGCCGCCAGCATCCCGGCCATTTCGAGGAATTCATCCTCGGTCTTCCCGGCAATGTTGGGGATGATCGCCGTCGGCAACGTACGCAGATAGGGCAGGTGATGACTGATGAAATGCTCGATGCCGTCGTTGTCGAGGCCGATGGCGTTAAGCAACCCCGAGGGCGTTTCGATCGTTCGCGGCGGCGGGTTGCCGGCCCGGGGCTGGCGCGTCACGGTCTTGGGGATGATGCCGCCGAGCCGGGCGAAATCGATGGTTCCGGCCATCTCGCGCGCATAGCCGAAGGTACCCGATGCGACGAGAATCGGATTGCGAAGCGACAGGCGGTTAAGCGAAGTCAACAGGTCCACGGCATTCCCACGAGCGCCCGGGTGAATACAACACACCTTTCCCTGTTTCGTACTGATCGCCCCCCGTATTCCAAGGAGTTGCGATGAGCGAGATCAAAGCCGAGTCGATTACGTACCATGATGGCACCGTCAGCCGTGAGGAACGCGCCAAGCTCCTGAAGCAAGCCGGGGCGACCCTCTGGTTCACCGGCTTATCCGGCTCGGGCAAGAGCACCGTAGCGGTTGCTCTCGAACAGGTACTGATTCAACGCGGGCATGCGGCCTATGTCCTTGATGGCGACAACATCCGTTTCGGCCTGAACGCCGGCCCGAAGATTCTGATGGAAACTCGCAACTACGCGGAAGCCCAGGCAAAGCGTTTCGGCCTGGCGTTCTCGGCCGAGGACCGCGAAGAAAACATCCGCCGCATCGGCGAAGTGACCCGCCTGTTCGCGGACGCAGGCCTGTTCTCGCTGACGAGCTTCATCAGCCCGTACCGCAAAGACCGCGAAGCCGCACGCGCGATCCACGAGAAGAACAAGGGCGGGGCGATTCCGTTCATCGAAGTGTTCATGAACACGTCGATCGAGACATGCGAATCCCGAGACCCGAAAGGCTTGTACAAGCAAGCCCGCGCCGCCGTCGCCCAGGGCAAGGGCATGGGCTTCACTGGCGTCGATGACCCCTACGAGGCACCGACCGCACCCGAACTGACCATCGACGCCGGCAAAAGCAGCGTGGCCGAGTCAGTAGCGCTGGTGATCAACTACCTGGTAAAGCGGGGATTGCTGCAGGGGTAAGCGAGTTCGACCCATGCCCAACTTTCTGTTTTGGAACCTGTACGGCAAACAGCGAAGCCGCCGCGAGATTCGTTCGCGCCGGCTTCTGGAGAGTCTGACGCGCATTGTGAGCAGCCGGGAGATCGATTTTCTGATCTTCGCGGAGTGCATGACCGAGCCGGATGTTCTTCAGCATGCTCTCGATTCTGCAGCCACGGGGAGCTACCACCGTGTAGCAACACGTGCTTCTAAAACGCAGGTCTGGACGCGTTGGCCGAAGAACCGAATCGCCGTCAAGTACGACAGCATCGACCGTCTAACGGTGTTCGAGATCGAACTGCCGAGATCACCGAATCTGCTGCTGATGACCTGTCACTTACCCGATCGAAGTTCACAGCCGACCGAGGCGGATCGACAAGATCGGGTAAGTCGGCACATTGTGCCGGAGATCAGACGAATCGAGGATTTCGAAGGTCATTCCAGGTCAGTGCTGGTTGGTGATTTGAACATGAACCCCTACGAAGCGGGCATGGTGGCCGCTAGCGGACTGAACTCGATGATGACGCGGATATTGGCGGACTCGATGTCCAACTCGACGACTCGTTCCGGCAGTCGATGTTTCTACAATCCTATGTGGAGCTTGTTCGGTGACCGGTCGGGCGGACCATCTGGATCAACTTTTTGGGCACGGGGCACCGGAAGCAACCACTTTTGGCAGATGTACGATCAAGTGCTGCTTCGCCCGCAGGTAGCCGATGCTTTGCTCGAACTGCAGTTGATCGATACCGATGGAGCCGATACTTTCGTGACGAAACAGGGCCGGCCAAGAAAGGCCTTGTGGTCCGACCATCTGCCGTTGTACTTTAGGCTGAATGACGTGGTCTATCGAGGTCCGAACTGATGGATAACATTCCCGACTTGTGGGGCGACGTCAAGGCAACGGCGGTGACGCCGGCTCACGTGCTGCGCATTCAGGCGAATCACCTGAAGCGCAAGACCGGCGGGCTGCTGGAAGCGACGGTCCAAAGCTACGATGAAGATGGCCGCAAACTTGTACGATTCGAAGTCGTCGCTCCGGTACTTGGCCGCGTCGGCGAAGTGCTATTCGCGATCAGTCATGATCCCGGCAAGCCTTATCCAGCGGTACTTCACATCGATTTCTTCGTCCAGGAAGTTGACTGGTTTCCTGCATCGAACGACGATTTTGATTTTGAATACCAGATCAATGTGGGCTCACAGTCCGATCTGATGGATGTACTTCCAAAAGTGTTTCAGTCACCTCAGGTACAGACAACACTGGAGTCATTGATCGCATCCAGCAATGAAGTTGCCGCAGAAGGCCGCGAACCGGCTGCCGTGGGTGCGTGATGGCGGCCCCGCTCATAACCCCACATCCTTGCTGTCGTCCTCCATCTCCGACAGCACTTCCTCGCTGACGTAGATCGGCACTTTCGCGGTCACGGCCAGGGCGATGGCGTCGCTGGGGCGGCTGTCAACTTCCAGCAGCTCGCCGTTCTGGCGGATGCGCAGTTTGGCGAAGTAGGTATGCTCGCGCAGGTCGCTGATGATCACGTCCTGCACTTCGCCGCCCATGTCCTCGATGACTTGCGCCAGCAGGTCATGCGTGAGTGGCCGGGGCGACGGCATGTTCTTCACCCGGCGGTCGATGCTGGTCGCCTCGAAGATGCCGATGACGATCGGAAAGCTGCGGTCGCCCTCCACCTCGCGCAGGACAATCACCTGCTGATCGTGTACCTCGGAAATCAGGATCCGCCTCAGTTCCATCTGCACAGGCACGGGAGGCCTCACTTTCACGCAATGATGTTAATTGATTGTATCGCATGCGCACAATGACGGTCAAGCAACCGGCCGACCTCCCGCTGTGTCCATAACTTGTTCTATGCTCGGATGAAGGCCACTCGGCAAGAGGTCGACAGATATGCGCGCCACGTCGATGCCCCGGATCCTGCTCATCGGCGAGTCGACACCCGATGATGCCCGGCTGCCGCTCGAAGCGGCCGGCTTTCCCGTGTCGGTCGCGACCTATGCGACGATCGATCCCGCCGAGGTACGCCGTTCGCAGATGATCCTGATGGATGTCACGCCGAACACCACGGTGATGGCCCAGGGGCTTTGTCGCCGCTGGCGGATCGAACTGGG
>JBBQII010000326.1:0-5284 GCA_038324795.1 Gemmatales bacterium | reverse complement strand
CATGCCTATCATCTTGCACGGCGCGGCCGACGTGTGGTGGTCTGCGAGCGGCATCCCCGCGCGATGAGTGCCTCGGTCCGCAACTTCGGCATGCTCTGGCCGATCGGCCAACCGGCGGGGCCCTTGCGGGAGCTGGCGCTTGCAAGCCTGTCGCACTGGAAGAAGGTGCTGATCGACGCCGGCCTATGGCATGACCCGTGCGGCAGCCTGCATCTGGCCTACCACGAAGACGAAGCGGCCGTGCTGCGCGAGTTTGTCGACGGTGAACCCGGCCTGCAACTGTTGTCGCCGGCACAGGTGAAAGCGAAGTCGCCCTTCGTTCAAATCGACGGTCTTCGAGCGGGCGTCTTCAGCGCAACGGAAATATGCGTCGACCCGCGGCAGGTCATCGCGGAACTGCCGGCCTGGCTGTCGCGCACATTCGGTGTCACGTTCCACTTCAACGAACGTGTTCTCGGCTGCGCGGCGTTGAAGGTCCAAACTTACCACCAATCGCTCATGGCTGATCGGGTGTGGGTTTGCTCGGGGGAAGAGTTACAGTCGCTCTATCCCGCGATCATGGGGGCGTGGGGCTTGAAGCGCTGCAAGCTGCAGATGCTGCGCTCCGCGCCGCTGGCCGGCGGAACGCGCATCGGCCCGATGCTGGCCGGGGGCCTGACGCTGCGGCACTACAAGTCGTTTGCGCACTGCCCGTCACTGGCCTTGGTTCGTGAACGGGTAACGCGGGAGTCGCCATGGTTCGATGACTACGGCATCCACGTGATGGCGTCGCAGAACGGCCGGGGCGAAGTCGTCATCGGCGATTCACATGAGTACGGACTCGATGCTGCCGAACCGTTCGACCGCGACGATATCGATCGTCTGATTCTCGACTACCTGGCCACGTTCCTGAACGTGCCTGACATGCGCATCGCCGAGCGCTGGCACGGCATCTACATGAAGCATCCGCAAGTAACTTATCTGGTGGTCCAACCCGAACCGGGGGTCACGCTCATCAATGGCGTGGGCGGCAACGGCATGACGTTGTCGTTCGGCCTTGCGGAACAGACCGTTTCAAAAATCCTCGGAGAGCGATCCACATGAACTGGCAATTGGCAGTCTTTGATCTGGCAGGCACCACGGTGAACGACCCGGAAGGCGTTAGCGGGGCGTTGCGAACAGCATTGGCCGAAGCGGGCGTAACAGTTACCCGTGAGGCCGCCAACGCGGTGCAGGGGATCCGGAAACCGATCGCCATTCGCATGTTGCTGGAGCAGGTGAACGCCGGCCCGGAGCTGCTCGCGCGCGTGGATGCGATTCATGATCGATTCGTTGAGCTCATGATCGAGTTCTACAAGACGGATCCGAGTGTATTCGAAATCCCGGGCACCAGCGACGTGTTCGGTCTGTTGAAGTCGAAGGGCATTGCCGTGACCGTGGACACCGGCTTCAGCCGCGACATCGGTGATGTGGTTCTCGATCGTATGGGCTGGCAATCGCAAGGCCTGATCCAGGCCAGCGTCACCAGCGACGAGGTCGCCAACGGCCGACCCTATCCGGATATGGTTTTTCACCTGATGAAAGTCACCGGTGTGACCGACCCGAAGCGAGTGATCAAGGTCGGCGACGCCTCAGTAGACCTGTTGGAAGGCACCGCGGCCGGCTGCGGCATGGTCGTGGGCGTCTGCGCGACTGGCTCGCATACACGGGAACAGTTGCTGCCGCACCCGCATACACATCTGATCGACAGCATTGCTGAGTTGCCAGCGCTCATCCAAGGTTAGCGCAAGGACGCAGCCGCCGTCGGTTGAGCTTCTGGCTACTGACAGAATGAAAACATAGCCACGGATTGAACACGGACGAAACACGGATGAAAGCGGAAACCTGTGTTCCGTTCGCAGTCGACCATCAAGTCTTGGTTTTTATCCGTGTTCGATCCGTGTTTCATCCGTGGCAAATGGATTTCTGATTCTCCGTACTGCTTTGTGGCTTTGGCAACCTGCTCGGCACTAACGAGAACGCTTACGTCACGTCATCTGCCACATCAGCATCTTCAGGCTGTCGCCCAGCTTGGCGTTCACGCCCAGTGCGGCCGAAGGCTCGAAGCCGCAGTGGACCATGCAGTGTTCGCAGCGGGGGTCCTTGCCGTGGCCGTACTCTTCCCACTTGGTCTGGTTCATCAAATCGTCGAAGCTGGCATGATGTTCGTCGGTGATGAGGTAGCAGGGGCCCTTCCAGCCTTTCACGTTGCGAGTCGGGTTGCCCCAGGCGGTGCAGGTCAGGTCGCGTTTGCCCTGCAGGAACTCAAGATAAATGGGCGACGTGGCCAACTTGTATTTTTTCAGCAGCTTGTCGGCTTCCTGGAACTTCTCCTTGATCTCATCGCGCGTCAGGAAGATCTCGGCCGCCCCGGTCGGGTTGGTGCGTTGCACCGCGTCGTAGCCGTACGCGGGGGACATCATGAAGCCGTCGACACCCAGCTTGGTGAGGTAGCCGTAGAGCAGATCGAGCTCGGCCATGTCGGTGTCCTTGTACACCGTCGTGTTGGTGCACACGAGGAACCCTGCCTTCTTGGCCGCCTTGATCCCCTCGATCGCATCCTGGAACACGCCATCGCGTTCCACGGCTTTGTCGTGCGTTGCTTCCAGCCCGTCCAGATGCACGTTGAAGAACATGCGCGATGTGGGCCGAAACAGGTGCAGCTTCTTCTGCAGGAACACGCCGTTGGTGCACAGGTAGATGTGCTTGCGCCGTTTCAGAATCTCCTGCACCAGTTCGCCGATGCCCGGGTAGATCAACGGCTCCCCGCCGCAGATGCTGACGATCGGTGCCCCGGCCTCATCCACGGATGCCAGGCACTCTTCGACGGACAGCTTCGCCTTGATCGTTTCTTCGTATTCGCGAATGCGACCGCATCCGGTGCATGTCAGGTTGCAAGCATGCAACGGCTCGAGCATGAGCACCAATGGGAATTTCTTCTGCCGGGTCAGCTTCTTCTTCGCGATGTAGCCGGCCATGTTGAGCGTCAAGCTGAGTGGAAATCGCATCATAACTCCTAGTTGCTCGCCGCTCTTGGCGATGCCGCAAGCGGCGTTTGCCGGGCAATTGCCATGAGTGGGAAATAGACCGAATACAGATGGTATTTCAAATAGAAGACCTTCGGAAACCCTGTGCCGGTGAACGGTTCTTCGGTCCAGCCGCCGTCAGGGTTCTGGGTTTCAAGCAGCCAGCGGACACCGGCCTTGTACTCGGGGGCGTTCTGTTCGCCCGCGGCCTGCAAGCCCAGGAGTGCCCAGGCGGTTTGCGATGCGGTCGGGTCGCCCTTGCCAGCCCATGACGGGTCGTCGTAGCTTCTGCACGACTCGCCCCAGGCACCGTTGAACTGCTGCACGCTCTTGAGCCAGGCGACGGCCTTCCGCACCATCGGCGACTGCATGTCCGCCCCGATGCCGTGCAGGCCGACGAGTACCTGCCAGGTGCCGTAGATGTAGTTGACGCCCCAGCGGCCGATCCACGAACCGTTGCGATCCTGCGTGTTCTGGATGAACCGCAGCGCCCGGTCGATCAGCGGCTCGCCCGGGCGATAGCCGTAATGACCCAGTGCTTCGAGCACGCGTGCCGTGATGTCCGGGCAGCTCGGGTCAAGCATCGCGTTGTGGTCGGCGAACGGCACCTTCTCGAGGATCTCGCGATTAATGTCGCGGTCGAAGGCTGCCCAGCCGCCATCGCTGTTCTGCATGCCGACCAGCCAGCGCAGCCCGCGCATGACCGCACCGGCCGCTTGTGTCGATGGTGCGTGGCCCGTGCGCGCCAGCGCGATCAGGGCCATCGCCGTGTCGTCCGTGTCCGGGTAGAAGCCGTTGCGATACTCGAAGCACCAGCCGCCCGGCTCGAGTTTCGGGTTCGAAATACTCCAGTCACCCGGCCGACGGATCTCACGCGCGAGCAGCCATTCCACGGCCTTGACGATGCGCGGGTCGTCCGGCAGCGTGCCGGCATCCGCCAGGGCGATCAGCGTCAGCGTCGTGTCCCACACAGGCGAGAGGCAGGGCTGCAACCGCAGCGTGTCCTCTTCGGGGATCATCAGGTCTTCAACTTGCTTCATCGCCCAGATCATTTCCGTGTCATCATCAGGAACGCCCTGCGCGCGCAGCACGATCGCGGTGTAGACAATTCCCGGGAAGATGGCGCCGACGCCGTCGCTGTCAACGTAGCGCTCGCGCATCCAGCGGATCGCCCGGCGCACGGCCAGCGGACGCAATGGCGTCAGCCGCCAGCGTTCGAGCCGCTTGAGCATGCGATCAACACGAAGAAAGAAGTTCGTCCAGGTGAAGCGCGTCTGCGTCGGTGGGTGCGGCGGGCGGATGACGCTCGGTGGTTCCAGAAACAGCTCGGCAATGCCGAGTTCCGCGGGAAGCTCCCGTTTCGGTTTCATCGCCCAGACGATGCTGAGCGGCACAAGGATGGTCCGCGACCAGGCGGAGATCGCATGGATGTTGAAGTAAAACCACTGCGGCAGCAGCACGATTTCGGGCGGCACGGCCGGGCAATTGTCAAATGGCGTCTGCCCAAGCAGCGCGAGGTAGAACTTGGTGAAGCTGTTGCACGCTTCCGCGCCGCCGAGTTGGCGGATGACCGCGAGCGCCTTCGTCATCGTTACGGAAGAAGTGTCCTGCCCGGCGATCTTCAGCGCGAAGTAGGCCTTCACCGAGACGCTGATTTCAGCCGGTCCGCCGGGGTAGTTGCCCCAGCCGCCACCGGGCATCTGCACCTTCAGCAGATAGCGGGCTGCCTGCCGGACGCGATCATCACTCTCACGGCCCAGAAAGGCCATCAGCAGGATGTACTCCGATTCCAGGATCGAGTCGCCCTGCAGTTCGCCGACCCAGTGACCATCGGCCTGCTGCCGGGCAAACAGCCCCTGCTGCCCGCGCGCGATCGCCTGCCGCAACGACGTTGTTAATGCTTGCGCGATGGGCTCGGCTGAGATGCCGTTCACGGAAATCCTTTCCTCCGCGCGGAACGGAAGGCGACTCCAAACATCCTGGAGAGGTCTGCGGTAATCTACCGGTCATTGCCGTGAACCGGCAAGGGCAACCCGACCGATTGATCCGCACGTCTCGCCCCCGCCAAAAGCAGTTGCAGCATCAGCCCGGCCATCGCGATGCATTTATGCGACAGCAGCAACTGCCGGCCTTGCGAGTCGTCGGCCAGGCCCCACCCGTTCGCCACGTTTGCCATCGTCGTCATCGGGACCAGCGCGAGCAACAGCAGGCCGATCAGCGAATACGCCGCCGCTTGACGG
>JBBQII010000325.1:0-5285 GCA_038324795.1 Gemmatales bacterium | reverse complement strand
AATGACAGCTTTTTCATCCAGTCGGGCGGCGCGGAGAAAGCGTCCTTCTTCTCGATAACGCTGCCGGCAACTGGTAGAAGCTTCTCGTCGTTGATCGCCAGGTTGGCAAGCCGGGCACGGGCCAGCACCGTTGAAATTGGCGCATCGGGTGGCAACTGGGAGAGGTCGATTTTGCCGACAGGCGGTTCCACGTTCGATTCAGGGACGGGCGAATGTTTAGCGGTATCGGCGAGTCTGGCTTTATCCGGCATGATGAGTCTGTATGCCTTGTCTGCGGTCATACAAATTGCGGTCATTCTGTCGGGGGCCAGCTCGATCGAGCGCATTGATTGAGGACAATTCCACTCGGCGACAAGCCGAGAGCTCAAGATGTTGTAAATACACAGCTTATCAGAGCCGCCAACGATCACAACGTGCTTGCCATCGGCGAGGAACTCGCCATCAATTCCGGTTTTGGTCGGAGGTTCAAAATTTGCGACCTGTTTGCCGGTCGCAGTATTGTAGACACCGATCGCCGAGCGATCGCCTTGCGCAAGATAGTGCGATTTGTCCGGAGCGAGCTTGATGATTGCTGGCGAGTTGGGCGGTATGACTGGCGCATCGAGCAGCACGAATGGTCGATTGGGTGCAGGGCGAAATGCGATCTTTGGCGCTCTGGGCGTAAAAAGAAGTGCCGCGTCACCATCATCACTGAGTACGATGCTCTCGGTGCGATATGCTCCTCCCTCGACTGCTACAGGTGTCACTTGAAGCTGCTTGCCGTTTTTGAGCGAGCAGGTGATGATTCCGCGTGGACCACCGGGCAGGAAGGCTCGTTCGCCGTGATAGGCACTCCACATCAACGTCGTCTTCGGCCCCACGCCCAACTCGAAATCAAACAGCTTCACCTTCTTCTTCAGATCCCATACACATGTTTCAATCAATCCTCCATCCGGAGGCGCAGTGGACAAAACAAAGATGCCGTCACGGATCTCATGCAGGTCCACGACACTTCTCACATCAATGATAATTGACTCCAGCAGACTTCCGTCCTTCATGGAATAACTGCGGATCTCGTTTTTTACAATCACGTAGAACCTTAACCCATCCGCACTCATGAAGGAACGACTGCCTGGCACCAACGCTTCCCACGATTTCGCTAACTCGATCAACGGAGGTGCTGAAACGTCCTTCTTAACGATCACGACCGGTGGATCGGTCGGCTCCACGGAAGCACCCAGATCGGGCAACCGCCAGGCAGTGATTGTGGTTACATCCGTGGCAAACACGATCTTGCGATCCGCAGTGAAAGTATAATCGTAGAGGTTGTTCGCATTCTCCAACTCGGCGACAATCTTGCCTGTCGCGATGTTCCAGATCGGGATCGTTTTGGATCCCAGTCCGCATACCATCACATGCTTGCCGTCAGCGGTAAACTCGGCAAAGCGGTCACTGATCGGCGAGCCCTGAATTGTAGCCACTCGTTTGCCGGTAGCCGTTGCATACACGTCGACGTTTTTTTGCTGCCGTAGCAGATAAACAGCTTCTTATCCGGCGAGATGGCAAAGGTCGGCCCCATCCCCTGTTTGGTTTCGGATAACTCAATCTGGACAAACTCCTTGGTTCGTGCAGGCCGAAACGCCATTGTTTTGGCGATTGGTGACCATGCGAGCAGCGCTTCTCCGTCCGTGCTGATGGCCAATGCGTTAGGCGGGTACTCGAAGAACGGAATCGAAGTTGTTGTTCCTGCCCTGTTCTCGGTCCAGCTGAACTCCGCGACCCCATGCGGCTTGCAGGGAACATATGCCATGTCGCCGTGATACGCGAAGCTGTACGGAGCGGGAAAATTCAAGCCGAGATCGAAATCGAACAATTTTGCCTGCTTCGTCAGGTCCCAGCACTGCCTGATTAACTTCTGGTTGACTGCCTGTGCGAACGTGATCCGATTCTTGGTTCCATCGTGAACGAAGTTGAGCCACCCTTCGCCCATAGTCCACTTCCCGGCCGGTTCGCCGTCACTCGAATTGAACGCCCGAAGAACATTCGAGTTGACCTCAAAGATTTTCGACCCATCGCCACCCTTGTACAGTTTCGCCCCGCGACTGGATGGCTGGCTCCACAGCTTCGTGAAACTGCCCGGGTTCTCGGCGACCGGCGGCGCGGGCACGTCCTTCTTCACGATGACCACCGGCGGCTCGGTCGTTCCGCCACCTTCGGTGAACTGCCACATCTGCAGCTGCTCGGGCAGGTTGCAGGCCACGACGGCTCCCGTGCCGTCAGGCAGCATCGCGAACGCCTTGGCCCTGCCGGCCAGGTCGAACTTGCTCAACTGCTTGCCGGTTTCAATATCCCAGACGCGCAGCGTCCGGTCAAATGAGGCCGACACCAGCATTCGCTCATTCTTCGCGAAGCCGAGGCCGCTGATGCCGCCGTTGACTGCTTCATGGCCTTCAAGGATCCGCAGCAGCTTCCCCGACTCGCGATCACAAAGGCGAATCACGTCCTTGACGCCGAGGGCGATGATTTCACTATTGATCGCCAGACGGGCGGTTCGCGTATCGATTGCAGAATCGATCTTGTGCTGAATCCACTTGTTTCCGGCCAACTCCCGCGACGCGATTTGCTTATCAGCGGTGAGGATGCCGAGATACTTTCCGTCGCGGGAAACGGACATGGCATGAATAACGCCGGCCACGCCGACTTGACGCTCGTTGGTCAGCGAACCGTCGGTCAGCGACAGGTCGACCAGTTGCCCGCTCGGCAGCAGCACCTCGTAGAGGTTTTTGTCCCGCGCGGGCCATGACTGAGGTAATCGACAATCGCCCGGTACGTTGAAGCGAACGGCCTTCGCCTTGTCGTCCCAGCAGATCAGGCGATCGACGCCGTCAACCTTCGATTTGATCACGATCACGTCGCCGGGCAGCATGATCATGCTGATGATTTCGCCGGCTTCCAGCGGCAGTTCACCTTCGTCCTTGCCGGTTTGGACATCGAACCGGCGGATCTTCCCCTTTGTCCCGTTACCTGTAAACACGGTTCGGCCGTCGTTGGTCACCAGTAGGGAATCAGCATTACTCGCGGAACGGTTCGAGTGCCAGATTTCACTCATCCGGGCTGACATCCCGTCAACGGGTACGGGGTCGCGCTTGGCAATTTCCGGCGGCAACTTCCCGACCGGCTCCACCGGCGGCACAATCTTCTTTGGTTCAGCCGGCGGTACGTACGCCGGGCCCTTCTTGCCCGTTTCGGCCGCAACGTCCGTCGGCGGCGGCGGGGCTTTCTTCCCTCCGCCGGAGAGGCCGATGACCAGACTCAACAGCAGCACGGCCGCCACGCCGCCGCCGATGTAGTAGGGCAGCAGGTTTTTCGGCTTCGGCTTCTTCGCGATCCGGGTCGTCTGCTTTTTCCGCCGCGGCTTCGATCGCACCGGGGTCGGCTCATCATCGTCAACCACTTCAAAGTCGTCGAACTCCGACAACTCCGGCGCGTTCAGCGCGGCCGGGACTTTCATCTCCTTTGATGCCGTGAAGTGCGGGCCGACGCCGAGCATCGCCATCACTTTCTTCTCGTCTTCGTCGCTGAGTCGCTCACCTTCCTCGCCGAGCAGCACATCATCCAGCCACGGCGTCTTCCGCAACGGCTCACGCGTCGCCAGCGCCATCTTGCCCACGAGCGTACACAGGACGTCGTCGTTCAGTTCCCAGAGCGCCTTGAACGTGCCGGACTGTGCGGGGTCGCGCAGGTCCGCCTCCTTGAACAACAGGTTATCCCCGTTGTCGAACCGGTCCCACAATGCCTTGCCGCCGATCAGCGTCGCACGCAGCGCTGCCGCAATCACCAGGTGCGGGAAACGGTCCACCTCCGCGTTGTACAGCCTGTCCTTCAGACGCAGCGGATGCTGAAAGTTCGGATGACCCACTTCCCCCGAATGCGTCTCCGCCAGCGACGGCACCCACATGCCGTCGTAGTCGATCAGCTTCAGACCCAGCTTCCCGCCCGTCGTCGCAGGAACCAGCAGCACGTTGCCGTGCTGCAAGTCCGCATGCGCGAAGTTCGCATCACGCAGACGCGCGCACAGCTTCGCCCACATCTGCATCAACGCGTGCAGGTACTGCGGCTTACCCGCGTTGTCACGCACGAACTCGTTCAGCGTGAAACCTTCCACCCACTCCATCTTCAACAACGGGTACCACTGACCCTTGATCCGAATCCCGTCCGGCTGATAATCAAATCCCACCGTGAACGGAAAATTCGCCTTCGCGATATGCTCCGATATCTTTGTGTACCGCTCCTGCAGTCCCGGCACCTTCCGCGTGAACAGCTTCACCGCCCACAGCGTCCCCCCGCCATCCTTGTACTGGTACACGTCCGCGAAGTTCCCCGACCGCGGCACCGGCAAGCCGATCGCGTTCACGCTGACGCTGCCTGCCTTCAGGCTGCCATCCGAAAACGACGACGGATTCTGCACCGCTTCGTTGTAATCCTGCGAATTGGGCCAACTCATGGCATTCCCTGGGTTAGAAGCCACCTCATCAGCGGGCGGCGAGAAATCACATCGGCCAATGGCCGATGAATAAGGTTCACATCTCCAAGACGATCACAGTCACATCATCGTTCTTCATCAACAGCGAATCACGCAGGCCGTCGACCCAATGCGGAAAGTCGCTTTCGCGAAGGCGCAGCAGCTCGGCCCAGGGGACACCCCCTTCGTCGCAAGTCCGCAGGAACCACTCAGCCAGCGCGTCGGTCATCATCAGCAGCGCGTCGCCCGGCTCGATCGTTCCGCTCAGCACTGTTCCTGTCGGCTCCGAGCGCTGGCGCGAGCCGATCAGGTTGGGCCGGGTGCCGAAATCTTCCGATTGTTCGAGCGGAAAAGCCGTAAGCAACCGGGCCCCGCGCACGTGGAACAGGCAACTGTCGCCGATGGCAAGCGCTTTCCAAGCCCGACCGTGCGTTGGCGTCTGCTCGCCCAGCGACAAACCAAGGAACGTGGCATACGCCCCTTCCTTCAGCTTCTCTTCGAGATACCACGGCAGTTCCTGCCGCAGCACCATCGCGAGCCAGCGCTTCTGCAGCGACTGACGCCACTCGACCAACTTCGTCGGGTTCAGCAACTCGGATACATACGACTGACAGAGCAGCCCGGCCCATTCACCCGCGAAGACGCTTTCGGAGGCTCCGTCCGCGATCGCGAAGCGACCCAGCGCGGTGTCCATGACGGCAGCGTCCTCGTATTCGCTCTCGGAATTTCCCTTCTTGGGAACCCGGAACGAACGGCAGCGCAGCATGCTCCCGGCCTCTATCAT
>JBBQII010000324.1:0-5287 GCA_038324795.1 Gemmatales bacterium | reverse complement strand
ACCAGCCTGCCCAAGGACGTGCAGCAGGCGATGCTGAAACTGATCCCGGGACTGGAACACGCCGAGATCATGCGATGGGGTTACGCCGTCGAGTACGACTATGCCCCGCCCACCCAGTTGCTGCCGACGCTGGAAACCAAGCGCGTAGCGGGCCTGTATTTCGCCGGGCAGATCAACGGGACGACCGGGTACGAAGAGGCGGCCGCTCAGGGCCTGATGGCCGGCATCAATGCGGCCCTGAAGATCCAGGCGAAACCGCCGCTGGTCCTCGACCGCAGCCGGGCCTACATCGGCGTGCTGATCGACGATCTGGTGACTCGCGGTGTGGACGAGCCCTACCGTATGTTCACCTCGCGCGCCGAGTACCGGTTGCTGCTACGTCATGACAATGCGGATCGCCGGCTGACGCACCTGGGAAGAGAGGCCGGTTCGGTGAATGACGCGGATTGGGCTCGGCTGCTATTCAAGGAAGCCGGCATCAACGAGCTGTTTGGGCTGCTTCGCGGGCATCGGCACGAACAGGCAACGCTGGAACAATGGCTGCGCCGCACCGACACCGACTGGGCCCGGCTCTGCGGTATTTACCCTGCCCTGCACGCCTGGGACAACAGGTCCGACGTGGTCGAACAGGTGGTTCTGGAGACCAAGTACTCCGGCTACATCGACCGCCAGGCCGCACAGGTGGAACGGTTCCAGAAGATGGAAAACCGCGTGATTCCCCCACAGTTCGACTACAGCTCCGCGACGCAGATGCGGATCGAGGCAAAAGAGAAGCTGGCTCGGATCCGCCCGGCCAACATCGGGCAGGCCGGCCGGGTGAGCGGCATCACCCCGGCGGACTTAGCAGTGCTGTTGTTTTATCTGGATTAGTCTGGTATGGGGGGTCTTCGTCGGGCCAAGGCAGCCAGACGGGATGGCCAACCCGGGGCGACTGCCGGAGAGCAGGCAAGCTGACGCGACTTGACCTGTTCGGGAAAATAGAGGAAAAGACGCGAAGGCGGTGTTTCGCAAATCCGATAACTCGGGTAGAAAGGGGTAACGGGGCCAAGCAAGCAAACGGCGAGATCAGTAACGATCAGGCGGTTCAGATAAACGCCTGCAAGACGATAGATCGCCGCGGAAGATGCAGGGGTTGTGTGGAACAGGAAGTTCAGTCAAACGGCAACGGTGTGCGAAGTACCCATTCCGATTGACTCTTCCAGCAAGCGGGTTACAATCGTTCGCGGCGTTAATGCCGGTAATCCTTTCCAACGTGATCCACACCTGCTGAACTACTGCGGATTTCCTGCCACCTTGCCGGGTTCCCGCCCGACCAAGCGGCTTTGCGTGTTAAGCTGGGTATAAGCGCGAAGTGGCGAAATGTGCGAAAACGGGCAAGAGATTTCTTTCAGGGATGATTCCGGTTCAGCTACGACTCACGGAGAGTCCAACGGCTGAGCTACACTCGTGCGATCTGGCCTTATGGCCGGTCAGGGGTGGATACACGCATGAAGACGGTGTTTACGACTGGCGAAGCGGCGAAGATTTGCAAGGTTTCTCAACAAACCATCATCCGCTGCTTCGATAACGGACAATTAAAGGGGTTCCGCGTTCCGGGCTCCCGCTTTCGCCGGATTCCCCGCGAATCGCTCTACAAATTCATGAAGGATAACGGCATCCCGACCGATGCTTTGGAGAGCGGCAAGCGCAAGGTGCTGGTGGTCGACGACGATGCCGAACTGGTCGAGCTGATCTCGAAGGTCCTCGACGAAGATGGCCGCTTTGAAGTCCGCGTCGCCCAGAATGGCTTTGACGCCGGCATGATGGTCAAGGAATACCACCCTGACCTGATCGTGCTCGACGTCATGCTGCCGGACATCAACGGCAGGGAAGTCTGCCACCGTGTCCGTGCCGATACAAGCCTGGAAGATGTACGCATCCTGTGCATCTCCGGCATGGTCGAAGAAGACAAGATCCAGGAACTGCGCCTGGCCGGTGCCGACGACTTCCTTCACAAGCCGTTCGACATCGAAATTCTGATTGATCGCATGTGCGCACAGCTCGACATCGAGCCCGCACCCGCGGCCACCGCCTAATGAGTGGGCAGTGAACAGTGTGCAGTGGGCAGCCGGACAAGAAGTTGTTTGGTTGCCCACTGCACATTTCCATGGAAGGAGTTCCCAGGTGCATCTCCCGGCAGCGGGCGAACGCGCGGCCACACTGCCCTGCCTTTGGCCGGATGCGCAGTCGCTGACCGCGATCGGTGAACCCCTTTCCGATGCCACCTGGACGACAGTCCGCCGCGACCCGGCGGCTCTGCTTCTATTGCTGCGAACGCAACCAACCGGCCCCGCTAATTCTTCGTTCATCCGTCCGCAGCGACTGTTGAACCCCGACCTGCTTGAAATCGCCTGCTCCTGGTTCAATGCCGGACATGGTGAATTCATCGACTGGCGTGCCACCACCGCGCAGCGCATCGGACGCACAGCGTTCGCCATCGGGCATCATGCCCGTCTGCTGGCAGAAGCGACCGGGCACTGCGACCCGTCTTTGGCCTGGACCACCGGCGTTCTCACACCACTCGGCTGGATGGCCATGCTGGCTGTCGCGCCGGCTGCCGTCAACGAATGCCTGATCCACGAAAACTTTGCCGACGAACCGCTCGAAGTCGAAGACCTCATCTGGGGCATCGACCATGCGGCCATCGCGCGTCGGCTGACCCGATGCTGGAACCTGCCGGCCTGGTTGCCCGATGCGGCAGGCTGGTCGGACGAGACAACAGCCGTGACTGGTCTGCGCGATCATGTCCGCCTCGCGGTCGTGCTCGCTGAGCAGGCCGGCTATTCGCTTGGCCTGGCCGAAGCCGACGATGCCGATACCCTTCAGGCCCGGCTGAATCTGAGCGGGCGTGACCTGCAGCGGATTGCGGAGTCGTTCGCGACGATCGACTTTGCCGAGATCTGGAGCGCATCGTGGGATGATCCGACGCTGTCCGAAGACATGCGCGACAGCCTTCAGTACGCGCTGGAACGACGCCGACAGGAAGATCTCGCGCCGCTGAATCTACTGCTGTTCGACGATATTGCCGAACTGCACCTGTCGTTGAAACAATCGGAGGGCGACGCCGCCGAACGGCTGAGGCTGGCAAAGCTGGAAGCCCTGGCTGAGTTCTCCGCGGGGGCCAGTCACGAGATCAACAACCCGTTGGCCGTCATTGCCGGGCGTTGCCAGTATCTGCTGAAGCAGTCGCCTGATGAACCGCTGCGAATCGCGTTTGAATCGATGCTGCGACAGACGCAGCGGATTCATACGATCCTCGCCGAACTGATGCAGTACGCGCGCCCGCCGCGTGTGAACGCTCAGCCGCAGACGCTCAACGAGATCACCCGAAAGGCCGTGGATGCGTTCGCCGGGCACGCCCTGGAAGCGGGCGTGTTGCTTTTGTTCGACGACGACGGGCCGACCGTCGACGTGTTCGTCGACCCGAAGCAGATTCAGACGGCCCTGGGCTGTCTGATCCGCAACGCGATCGAAGCGACGGCCGCAACGAACGGCCGAGTTTCCCTGTCGATCACTCAGACGGGGATAGCGGCGGAAGTTCATGTGATCGACAATGGCCGAGGCCTGTCTGCCCTTGAGCGAGAACGGATGTTCGACCCGTTCTTCTCTGGTCGGCAGGCCGGGCGCGGCCGGGGACTGGGGCTTCCCACCGCCTGGCGGCTGGCCGCTGAACATGGGGGCGATGTCAATTGCGTCTCCGGCGAAGACGAACCGACCTGCTTCATTCTGTCACTGCCCCTGCGTGACCGCTCGAACCGCCTCAGCGCATGATGCGCGATCACTGGAGGGTACGGATGACCTCCGCGGAAGAACAGACCTTGGCCGAACGGCTGGAAGCGGGCGAGCTTGTCGTCTGGCCGACCTGCCCATTCACGCTGCCAACCGAACAAGATTCGACGTTTCTGCGCTCGCAGCAGTCCCCTACCGCCATCAGCCTCGATCCGCAATCAGGGTTGCTGGACCATCCGCGCGCGGCCTCGGCCGATGATGCCGAGCAACTGGCGGCAATCCTGCGTAATTTCTCGCGATCCGCCAGCGGTTGGCTCGCCCATCAGCTTCCCGAGTATGCGGGTAAGTGGACGCGCGATCGTTCAAGCTGGCTCTCCTTCGAGGAAGCGACCCGTCCCTGCCGTCATCAGGATCGCAACGACCTGTTGCACATCGACACCAGCCCCGACCGGCCCACGAACGGCCGGCGGATTCTGCGCCTGTACGTGAATCTGAACCAGAACGAGCCTCGCGTCTGGGTGATGTCCCACCCGTTTGAGCGCGTGCTGCAACTAGCCCGTCAGCGGCAGCGCGTCCCGGCAATGAACCCGCGCGAATGGTGCCTGCCGCTCGCCGGACTGCAGCGGCTGCTGCAACGCGACTGGTCCGGCCGTCCGGCCTACGACTGCTTCATGAGTCGGATACAGCAAATGCTGCGATCCGATGAGCAGTTCCAGGAGAAGGCCCCGCGCCGGTTAACGTCGTTCGCGCCCGGTTCAGCATGGCTGTTGTTCGGGGACGCGATCGCCCATGCGGAACTCCGGGGCCAGTTCGCCCTGGAACACACCTTCTTCGTCCCGCCACACGCCCTGGCCCGACCGGAACTGTCACCCCTCGAACAACTCGTCGCCGCAGGCGACCGCAATGCGGTCCGACGGGCGGCGTGAACCATGTGTGCGATCACCTGACGAACGCGTAAGCGAGGCGCGATGAGTGTCGCACGCTCACCGCATCTGATGCAGCACCCGGTGAGCCAGGCACACCAGCCGCACGGGGCCGTCCTGCGCGAGGCGGATGAAATTGTCGGGGTCGGCTTTTGACGTCCAGGCGACGCGGTTTTCGGCCACGGCTTGCAGCAGGTCGATCGGGTCGAGCCAGTGCGCCGAACAGAAGCTGATGATGAGCTCCTGCATCGGCTGACGGCGCGAGGAGGATTGGGCCACAAACTCGGTCGTCAGGCAGTCTATCTCTTCCCCGGTCGCGGCATCAGCCGTTCCGGTGCATGACTCGCCATAGCGCAGGATCGCCATCAATGCCTGCAGCACTGCCGGATAGTTGTCACGCAGCATGGAGAGCGCTGCCAACCCCTCGATTGGATCGTCGAGCAAGCGTCGCAGGGCTTTCTGCAGCGGCTGCTGCAACGCGACTGGTCCGGCCGTCCGGCCTACGACTGCTTCATGAGTCGGATACAGCAAATGCTGCGATCCGATGAGCAGTTCCAGGAGAAGGCCCCGCGCCGGTTAACGTCGTTCGCGCCCGG
>JBBQII010000323.1:0-5290 GCA_038324795.1 Gemmatales bacterium | reverse complement strand
CAGGCCGACAACGTCGGCACAGGCGAGTGCAATCTTCTGCTTGCCATGCATCAGCACGATCGCACGCACCATGATCGGGTCGTGCACACCGGTCGCCTTGCGACCATGCCCGAACCCGGCCACGAAGACCGTCTTGTCCTTGCCGACGACGGGGCTGACATCCACCTCGGCGATGCCGACACGCAGCGGGGCCTCCAGTGCATTGACTGTCGAGACAACCAGCAACATGAGAGCGAAGCATCGCAACATCGTGAACTCCCCATCGACGCGATATTGACAGAGCCCAGGCGCAAGCGGGTCCGGAAACCAAGAGGCGGCCACGGATGAACACGGATCAACACGGATGAAAGCCGCGATGAAGAGAATCTCTGCGGAAAGCGAATCGCTTCCCCGTCTTCATCCGTGTCTGATGTTGTTCATGGCATGAGTACTGTGGCGCTCGGGCCGTCACTCAGGTCTTCTCCGCCATGGCGAAGAGGTGGTCGGATGCTTCCATTGCGTACCCCAGCCATGACCATAGCAGACGCAACGGCTTCGCGCCCAGCAGTCGATTTGCCAGCGTGGTCGCGCCGTCGCGGCGGGCCAGCGTCAGCGACTTGCGAATCGCGGACGGATGCGGCAGCGTGCGCAT
The DNA here is from genome assembly GCA_038324795.1 of Gemmatales bacterium. Lineage (GTDB taxonomy): Bacteria > Planctomycetota > Planctomycetia > Gemmatales > Gemmataceae > JAIOQJ01. Next base: position 4,659 of record JBBQII010000323.1, on the reverse strand, counting down.
CGTGCGTACGCGCAGGCCCGCCAGTTCGAGCATCGTTGTCAGCGTGTCGGCCCGGAAGTGGGTCAGATGCCGGGGCAGGTCCAGCGAGTACCAGTGCCGGCCGAAGCGCTGTCGGGCCCAGCTGTCCACGTTGTGCACTTGCAGGTAGACCCGGCCGCCCGGGGCCAGCAACTTGTTTACGGCCCGCAATACCGCCAACGGATGATGCACATGCTCCAGAGACGCCCACATCGTGATGACATCGAAGCGGCCCGGCCGCAGGTCCGGGTGCGGCAGCGTGCCGACATGACCTTCAATGTTGAACTGATCGCGCAGCCGATTGATGACGGTGCTGGAGGTGTCCAGCGCGGTGACGGCCCAGCCCTCCTCGCGCATCCGTCGAAGGAAGTCGCCTCCGCCGCAACCGAAATCGAGAAGCCGGCCCCGACCGACGAACGGCAGCCGATGGCGTTCCAGGCACGGTCGGCCGGTCAGGGCGCTTTGCCACTGGCGAAACAGCGATGTTTTCACCGGGCGATCGCTGCTTGAATGATGCGGCCGATAGTCGTCGGCATAGAAGCTCGCGATGGTCGCTTCGGTCGGCCGCGGGTTGGTGTACCAGAGGCGACAGCGTGAACACTCGACGACGGCGAATATCCGCCCGTCGCGCGGGCGGTCGTTGTCGGGGGCCTGCATGACCACCTGGCCGTGATCGTAGCCGCACATCGGGCAGGGAGCGTCCTCCCAGTCGAACCCGCGTGACTCGTCGTGGGCAAGGGACGGGCGAACGTTTTGAGTGGTCATCATCGGCACGTCCTCGCGGGGTGAGGCATGGGGAAATAGCAAAGGCAGCGAAACGAATCAAGCTGGGGTTGTGCCCCCGCGGATTCGGCTGGACAAGTTGGCCGGTTCTTGTCATTGCCCCGGTTCGTGGATGAATCAACAGCCCGACCGACGAGGTGGCAGATGCGCAAGATCTTCTTCAGCGCGGTAGTGATCGCGCTTGCGGGGACCTGCTGGGTGATGGCCCAGATCGCGGCGAACGAACGCCCCGCGTCGCCGTACGGTTTGCAGGTTCCCACACCGTCGACACCCGGGACCGGGTCGCCTGCGATGATTCCGGTGTCGGCGATCAATATGCCGGTCACGATTCCGACGACAGAACTGGGATCGGTGTCGATCCCCGAACTACCGGTCGTGCCGACGATCGACATCCCGGAACCGCCGAAGTTGGTGCCGGTGCCACAGCCCGAACCGCAGCCAGCGATGAAGCCGGTGCCGCTGCCCGTTGCGGTCGCCTCCGAGCCGGCGCCGTTGCTGCAGTTGCCGCCTGACCCGCGGGCGGTCGCCGTGCCGCAACCGCTCATGATTCCGATCATCGAACCGATGGCCAGGCCGCTATCGCTGCAGGCGGCCGCGCCCCAGCCTCAACCGATCCCGGTTGTCGAACCGATCGCCCGGCCGGTGCCACCGATGCCGTTGCCGCCGCCGGTCAACCCGATCCCGCCCGGCGTGACACAGGCCCCGTTCACACCGACACCGACACCGCCAATCGTTCAGCCGGCCCCGGCGAAGCCGCTCAACCGAGCGGTGATCAAGGCATCGTCGCCGATCATCCCGGCCCTGCCGGCCGTTCCGGGTGTGCAGGCCGACTTCACGGGCGTTTCACCCGATCTGGTGATGCAGAATCCACAAGGCCCGGGTGTCCGCATCGAGCAGATGCCGACTCCGCCGGGCTACCAGCCGCCGACCGCGTCGTACTCGGTCGATGCACCGAGCGGAATTGTCGAAGGCCAGCCGATCTTCAATGATTCGGAATCAAATGCCGCGTTCCGGCGCATGGGGCCGCGGATCTGGGCCAGCGCCGAGTACCTGCTCTGGTTCTCAAACACGCAGAAACTGCCGCCGCTCGCTCGCGGTATCACCGGTGTGCAACCGGGCGACAACGGCTACGACGAAGACCAGGTGGTGAACTACATCCCCACCGGCAACGGCGATGCCCGTTTTCAGGACGGCGTTCGCGGTACATTCGGCTTCTGGTTCAACGACGCCCAGACGCTGGGCTTCGAAGCCAGCTACTTCTGGATGGGGCCGCAACGGATGCGCGATACCTATCGTTCATCGTCCGATGTGATTCTCGGCCGGCCGTTCGTCTACGCACCCACGGGTGAATCCGTGCTGTTTCAGACATCGTCGTTGGACGACACCGCTGGCGTGATTCGCGTCTGGCAGCGGCTGCACGTCGATGGCGGCGAGGCAAACTTCATGTCAAACCCGCTGGGCATCGCGCCGCGGCTGAAGTTCATCGCCGGCTTCCGCTTCCTGCAAACGTCGGAAGGCCTGGCGGTCGGCTACCGTGCTACGGACGACGCAAATGGCTTCTCGGCCGAGGGGCTCGATACATGGGAAACCCGCAACCGCTTCTACGGCGGGCAGGTCGGCCTGCGCTGGTCGTACGAAGGCCGTCGGCTGTTCGCGAGCTTCACCGGCAAGATCGCCTATGGTTCGATGCAGGAGCGCGTGCACATCTACGGCGGCACGCGCGTCGACAACTCGGGGACAATCACCGAAGCGCAGGGCGGCGTGTTGGCGCTGCCGAGCAACATCGGCAGTTACCATCGTTCGCGCATGGCATATATCCCTGAAGCAACCGCGCAGATCGGCTATAACTTCACGCCCTGGGCATCGGCGTTCGTGGGATACAACTTCATGTACATCTCGAACCTGGCCCGGCCCGGCTCACAGGTCGACTTGGCGGTCGATCCCGAGAACTTCCCGTTCAACGCCGGCGGCGGCGCCCGCCCCGGCTTCCAGTTCAAGGATGATTCGCTTTGGCTGCAGGGCGTTAACTTCGGCGTGTCGTTCCGGTATTGAGTGATCTGATTTGAAGTGGCAGAGATTCGAAGGTGTTGCCTCTGAAGATGATCGCCATCCGAGCCGGAAGCGGCAGCGGCGATCTTCGACGGGCATCCGTCGCTGACACTTCCGGCTCGGACCGGTCGATTCAGCGATGAACAAAGCAGCAGGCTCGATCGTTTGACAGCGCATCACTCCATTGATTCGTCAGCCCAGGAGGAAGCTCCTGGAAATGCAGTTGGTTATGCGCTGGGCTTCAAGTTGTTTACGGTACTGATCATTGCCGAATGACAGGCTGCACATATGCCGTGTGTGAGTTGTGGCATCAGCCCGACTTCAAACAGCTTCAGTTGCTCGATCGCGACCTCTACCTCCGTCCATGTATCGGAACCGACATCAATGCGGTTGCACCACGCGCAAGCCCGGAGCAATTTGGTCGAGCGCGGTGTACCAAGCGCCAGCAAAGCCATCGGTGCGCGGGTTTCCGAGTGTAAGGTCTGCGTCGCGAATTCGATGATACCCGGCCCCGCCGCCCGGATCGTCATTTCCAAGTGTCGTTTGCAGGAAGGGCCATCGCACCGCAGGTTAAACTGCGCGTGGTTCCCTTGCCGGACTCGCGCGACAATCTGCTGGTACAATTGACGTGTGGTGCCGTCGGAGATGAAATCCCAGAGGACCCGGCCGAGGACCCTATTTCCCGTAGCATCGGCTCCGTCGTTGCTTTCCGCGAACCGGTCCCAGGCCTCATCCACGAAGATAATCTCGTCCCGATCATTGATCTGATACCGGACGCCCGCTTCACCGTTCATAGGCACTGCCAATGGGTGGTAATGTGAAAGCTGCCATTTCCCCTCAACAAATCGCTGCATCCACGGGGCTTGCCATGACGACGAGGACTTCCACGCCGGTTGCATTTTTGACTGTTGATCGCGGCAGATACAAGTGTATCGAATGTGTGTACTTCACCAAGGAAAACGAAGTCTGGCAGGAAATTCTAAGCGCACCGGTCGTCATTCCGACTTGGCCGTGCCCGCATGTGCGCGGTGCAGTGTCGCGGCCTGAGTGTTGCCCAGGCGCTCGTGCAGGTCGGCGAGGCGGGTGTGTGTATCCTTCCATTCGTCGGACATTGTTTCCTGCAATCCCACGCGGCGGTCGAGCAGCAACACGGCGGTGAACAGTTCGCCTTCCGCGGTGTATGCCTCGGCCAACTTTGTGCACACGTCGGCCAAGCCCTTCTTCCATTTCGGTTCGCGCGGATCGTCCTGGATCAGCATTTCGCGAATAGCCATTGCCTTGTCATAGTCTGCGATGGCGGCGTTGCGTTGCCCCGCGACCGTTTGCAGGTCGCCTTCGCGTTCACGGATCAGGGCGACCGAGGCCCAGGCGTCGAAGCCGCCACCCGAATCGCGAGCGGCCTTCTCGGCCAGGATCCTTGCCCGTTCAAAACCGGCGAGAGCCGACGGCGTTTCGCCCCGGCCCGCATTGAGCTCCGCCAGTGCGTAGTGCACGCCCGGTTCGTGGGCGAACTCCAGCGTCAGAGAATCGAGTTCGGCGGCCGGCAGATTGGCCAACGCCGCCACTGTCTCGGCGGATGCGGGCATCTCCCGGGCACGCAGGATCGCGTCCCGATGCGGATTGCGAGCAACGCTCTTCGGTTCCTGCCGGTAACTTCGCGTTCCCTGGCTCTGCACGCCGCGTTCAGTGGGCACACTTGAGGGGAACCGTATCGCCGCCGCGAAAACCGCGCCGAGCAGCAGCATGAGGAACACCATCGCAAGTCCGAACGCCTTGGCCGGGTGTCGGACCGCGCGCCGCAACATGGTA
>JBBQII010000322.1:0-5303 GCA_038324795.1 Gemmatales bacterium | reverse complement strand
GTCTTTGTCTCGATCACTTTGAGAACGGATCTCGACGACGATCACGGGGCTGATCAGCCGCCAATCAACCATCCAGCTTTTGAATCGCCTGGGGAACTTGCGATAGACGGCGATATCCGGCTCGGGGCACGTCTCGCGTTCGCGGTCAGGCACGAACACCCGCGCGGAGAACGAAACGCGCTGAACGATTTTCTCGTGGGCCCGGCTGTAGTCGGCGAGTTCCGTGTAGAGCCAGTTTTCGAGCATCTCATGAGGAATATCGGCACGGGGCGACACGTAAACACTCCCGTCAATGATTTCGTAGCAGGCCCCTTCTTCCGTTTCGGCATGTTCAAAGTCGTACAGCGAGATCCGCCGGCCGTGATCAGCAGGAGTCAGGCGCAGGACTGGTCGCGTGACGCGTCGGGATTCGGTGATCATGCGGTTATTCTAGCACCTTGTCGATGACCGCGCTGCCGTGGATCAGCGGCTGCGGGCGGCCAAGACGGTCGATGTGCATCGTCTCCGGATCATGACCACGCAGGTGAAACAAAGTCGCCAGGGTGTCCTTCGGAGGAGCCGCCGACCAGCATCGCGTCGCGGCGGGTCGGCCCCTGGCAGAACTGTTTCGGTGATCCGAGTGCGCGGAGCATGTCGGCCACCCTTCAGGATCGGGAGATTCCGGTTCATCGCCATCATCGGCAGTCGATTGTCAATTTGCAAGCGAAATGGCCGTTGGCCGGCCGGCATCGCGCGCAAGCGTCGACTACAGTTGCGCGGGCGCTCCATCACCTGTGCCGCGAGACCTGAGATGATGACGATTGCATCGACTGCGGAAACTTTCTTGCCCATGTCGGGTAAGCGCGTTTCTGAACGCCTGTCCATTACAGACGCGCGCGATCTGCTCGACTGGCTGGAAGGCGGGCATATTCACGGCGAAGTCATCGGCATCGAGACGGACGGCACGTTGCGTGTATCGTGGTCGGTGGTCGGCGACTGCAAAGGACTTGTCGGGGCAAGCTGCGGGGGGATCGCGTCAGGGGCAAGTTCGGATTGACGGGCAACGCGAGGGAATTTATAAGAATAGCTCGTTGCGAACGGAAGGAGTCCGTTCTCGGGGGTGCCGAGAGTACGGCTCTGCCTACGGCATGGAGTAGCTATGGCGACCAAGACGGCCCTCATCACCGGCATCACGGGACAAGACGGCAGCTATCTCGCGGAACTGCTCCTGCAGAAGAATTACCGCGTGTTCGGCATGGTTCGCCGGTCAAGCACCGAGAACTTTTCCCGCATCGAACACCTGCGCAACAAGATTGAACTGGTTCAGGCGGACCTGCTTGACCAGCGCTCGCTCGATCGCACGTTGCTGAAGGTCCAGCCGGACGAAGTCTACAATCTTGCCGCCATGTCGTTCGTTCCCACCAGTTGGGAACAGCCGGTCCTGACGGCCGAGTTCACGGCAGTCGGCGTCACCAAGCTTCTCGAATCACTGCACGCCCACAGCCCGCAGGCCCGCTTCTACCAGGCGTCGTCCAGCGAGATGTACGGCAAGGTCCTCGAAGTTCCGCAGACGGAAACGACCCCCTTCTACCCGCGCAGCCCGTACGGCGTGGCCAAGGTCTACGGCCACTACATCACCGTCAACTACCGCGAAAGTTACGGGATGTTCGCCTGCTCGGGCATCCTGTTCAACCACGAAAGCCCCCGCCGCGGGCTCGAGTTCGTCACGCGCAAGATTACCGATGGCGTGGCCCGCATCAAGTTGGGACTGGCGACTGAACTTCGCCTGGGCAACCTGCAGGCACAGCGCGACTGGGGCTTCGCCGGCGACTACGTTCGCGCAATGTGGCTGATGCTGCAGCAGGAAACGGCCGATGACTATGTAATCGGTACCGGAGAGACGCACTCGGTGGAAGAGTTTGTTTCGATCGCGTTCGACCGCGTCGGGCTCGATTGGAAGAAGCACGTTGTCATCGACCCGAAGTTCTACCGCCCGGCCGAAGTCGATCTGTTGCTCGGCTCGCCGGCGAAGGCGACCGCCAAGCTTGGCTGGAAGCCGGAAGTCAGCTTCCGTCGCCTGGTGGAAATGATGGTCGATTCGGACTTCGCCGCGCTGAAGGCCAGCGGCCGAACCTCCACGCTGGCGGCGTAAGTGGAGCGAGCGTCAGTGCGGTGACGCTCTTCGCTAGGAATGCAATGATGTGAATTGATGGAGGAAGGCGTGGACGGAACCGGCTCGATGAACGTGCTGCATTACTCGTCATGGAACGTGCGCTGCGGGATTGCCGACTACACAGCAGACCTGGTCGGCGGCCTGCAATCGCACGGCGTCAACAGCACGGTGGTACCGGTCGGATTGGCCAACGACAAGTCGATGCGGGCCGCGGACATTGTCCGGGAGTATGACGACCTTGCCGAACAGGCAGGCCAATACGACCTGCTTCATATCCAGCACGAGTACTCGTTCTTCTCGGGCAATTCGATTCACGAAGCGAACGACAATCTGGCCCGCTGCCTGCGGCGGGTGCTCCGCAATCGAACGCCGGTCGTCGTCACGTTCCACTCGGAACCACCAAAGCTGCTAACTGTTTCGCGCCCCCCACTGGGGATGCAAGCACGTGCGAAGCTCGCTGTGAAGCAGTGTGTCCGCAGCGTCATCAAGTTTCTGCGCAATCCCCGTGAGCGGCACAGTGCGATCGACATGTTCCGCCGGAACGCGTCATTGTGCAGGGCGATCGTGCATACACGGCGGACCCGGCTGGCCAAGATCGGTCTGGGATTCGCCGCGGACCAGGTCTCGGTCGTGCCGATGGGTTGTAAAACACGCTCCCCGAACATTCATGCGGACATGTCCGAAGCGAAGCGCCGCCTCAACCTGCCGGCCGACTGCAAGCTGCTGTCGCTGTTCGGCTTCATCAGCAAATACAAGGGCCCGCACGTGGCGGCGAGGGCACTGCGGCTGCTGCCGCCGAACTACTACCTCGCGCTGGTGGGCGGACAGCACCCGCATTCGAACGACACGACACTGAATCATGTGTTGAAGATTTGGCATGGCAGGGATCCGCGCCGACTGCGGATCACCGGTTATCAGAGTGAAAGCGAGATCGACCTCTGGCAGGCGGCGACCGACATCAGTCTCGCGCCTTACCTCGAAGTCGGCATGTCGGGCTCGGCGGGTATCACCTGGGCACTGTCGTCCGGCAAGCCGGTGATTGCCAGCCGAACGCTGACGTTCAAGGAAATCAACGACTCGGCCAACGGCATGCTGTTGGTGACGCCCAACGCCCCATACGAACTGGCATGGCGTATTCAGCAACTGGCGGAATCGCCGGAGCATGCTGCCGAATTGGTTAGGAACGCCCAGGCCTACGTGGCCGGGCACACCTGGGACAAGACGGCCGGCCGCATGCTCGAAGTTTATCAGCAGTTTCCCACGCTGCACGACAGGTTCGCACCGTCCGCCCAGCGGTACGTGTTCAGTATGCAGTGTGCGATGCGGGATCGATCGTGCGCAAAGGTTGATTACGATCGGACGGCAAAATTGATTCCTGCGCAGTCGAAAGAGATTGAACATGAAAACTGAAAACAGTGCCGGCGTGTTATCGTTCAAGCGGCTCCGGCACAAGCTGGCCACGGTGCCGGTACTGGGAAAGATGCTGCGAGTCTGCAAGAAGACCGTGCGCTTGCCCTGGACGTTCAAGCGGCTGTTTGCCCAGCAGCGTGAGGTTCTGTCGTCGCTCGATCAGATGGAATCCCTCCGTCAGATCAATCGGGATCTGCTTGATAAGCTTGCGATCATGCAACCGCTTATCGACGACTATCGGCATGTCTGCCGTCGCGTCGCGGAACTCGAACAACTCCTCGTGCAAGCGCCTGTCACTACGGCAGACCGCGTCGCTGCGTCACTACAGACGTATCGCAAAGCGGCCTGAACCGGATGCGGCCAGACGCTCTTTCCCGATTTGACAGAGGCACCCGAAATGTTGATCTCATACGCGCAAAACCGTGAAGATGTGCTGTTGCATCGGGCGTTCCCCAAGACGGACGGATTCTACATTGATGTCGGCGCCGCCGATCCGATCGAATACTCAGTCACCAAGTGGTTTTATGATCGAGGCTGGAACGGCATCAACCTCGAGCCGCAGCTGAGATACTACACCCGCATCCTCGACAATCGGCCCCGTGATATCAATCTGAAGCTGGCCGTCGCGGACAAGCCGGGCACACTGACGCTTTATGAGATGGTCGATTATGGCGGCTGGGCGACGCTCCAGGAAGACGTAGCCGAGAGTGCCCGGCAGTCGGGAATTCAGCTCCAGCCGAACAGGGTTCCCGTGCTGACGCTCGCCGAAGTATGCGAGAAGCATGCTGATCGGCCGATCGACTTCATGAAGATCGATGTCGAAGGCAGCGAGCGCGTGGCGCTTCTCGGGGCGGATTTCAAACGATTCCGGCCGAAAGTGCTGGTGATCGAGGCCACCGAACAGGGCAAGAGCACGACGAACCACCAAGTCTGGGAAGACATTGTGCTGGCCGCCGACTACCTCTATGCGACGTTCGACGGCCTGAACCGTTACTACGTCGCGGCCGAGTGCAAGGAACTTGTCGATGTGCTCGCGGTTCCTCCCAACGTCTTCGATCAATACGTCACGTATGAACACTGGGCGTTGATCCAGCAGTCGGCGCGCCTGAATGAAGCCCTGGCCGCAATGGCCAACTGCGTGAGTCGCGAGACTTACGACCGGCTCGCGTGGCTTCTATCTGAAGCTCGCGCCGAGGCAAATAATCTGCGGCATGCATGCCTGTTGCGAGTCGCCGGGTAAGGATTTGCGTTGAAATAAGTTGTCGAACTCAGTCAATTCGCAGATCTCTGGCTTCGACCCTTTCAGGGTCGAAAGCAAAATGCCCGACAAAGCCCAAGGCTTTATCGGGCGACTCGTTAGAGCTTTCTCGAAATTCAGTAACTTCTTCGGGCGCGGATTCTAAGGGACTGCAGCCGCGCTGTCAAAAGCGCGGCCTTGTTCCCACAACTCAATCCAACTCGACGATCTCGACGGCGAAGCGGGTCTTCAGACCGATGGTGCCTGTCGTGAACAGGCGGAACTCCGTCCCGAAGACGACCTTGTCGAACTGGAACGGCAGCATCAGCTTGTTGTATCCGTCCGCACGAAGTTCCTTCGCGAGTACCGGGCGCGATGCGAACGTCTTCCCCTGGCCGTACACGTCCATTGTTGCGACCACCTGATCGGCCGACAGTCGGCGAAGTTCGCCCGCGTCAAGCGCCGCCACGCGGAACGCCATCTCGTAGCTGCCTGCACGCAGCG
>JBBQII010000321.1:0-5306 GCA_038324795.1 Gemmatales bacterium | reverse complement strand
ACAAGTCGAGCACGAAGGGCACCGACGAGGAAGATTGGGGCGTACGGCCCGACAAGGCCCACGTCATCAAGCTGACTCCGCAGGAGACCGCTCAGTTGGCCGACCGCCTGCGCGAATGGTCGAACATCCCCAACCGCGATGCAAAGTCGCTGGATACCGAAAAGGAAAAAGATAAAGAGTTCAAGGACCGCCAGTTGGACGCCGCGCTCGACTACCTGCGCGACCAGATCAAACTGGCCGGCAACAAGACGACGCGGAAGGACAGTTGAGTAGTTTGACGTCGATATGAAGTCGCCGGCGGTCGGATGATTCAGCAGTTGCTGGGTTTTCCGACCGCCGGTGGTGTTTTACAGTAGAATTCACACGTGATGCAGGGCGGCAGTCGAGTACCGACAAAAGAAGGAATGCAGCCATGAATCAGTTGTCTCAACCATCAACTGCACTGGATCAAGACGTGGGCCGCCTCGGGCGACTCGCTTATGAAAGGGACATTCGCCCCAAGTTGTCACCCGAAGATCATGGGAAGTTCGTTGCCATTGATGTCGACACGAGCGACTTCGTTGCTGACGAGGATGACTACACCGCGAACATGCGTCTGCTGGAGCGAAACCCTCAAGCCAGGATCTGGTTGACTCGTGCCGGATTCGGCGCGGCATACCGGATTCGGATTTGCGCGGAGCGTTTCCGATGATCATCAGGGGTACCGTCAGCAACAAAGGCGAGGCGATCATTTTGTTGCAGGTTCACGGCCCGCTCGGCACGGTAGATGTGTCCGTACTGATCGACACGGGATTCACCGGATCGATCACGTTACCGGCAGCAATGATCGCATCGCTCGGTTTGCAACGCAGGTCACGCGGCAGTGCATATCTGGCGGACGGATCAGAGCAGGAATTCAACGTCTATACAGGAACTATCTCCTGGGGAGATTCGCGCCGCGAAGTCCTCGTTTCGGAACTCGGAAACGAACCCCTCGCAGGGATGCGCTTGTTACGCGATCACGAACTGCGAATCCGGGTCGTGCCTGGCGGAACTGTCGAGGTATCACCGCTGACGCCGGATCAATGAAGTAAGTCCTTGAAGCAAACTTGGGTCATCGTTGAATCGAACATACACATCTTTGCTTCGACCCGCACAATCAGTGTCATGCACGCCACCCCCATCCGCCGCATCGTCCGATCAATCAACTCTTCACGCAAAGCTCGGACAGGCCGACCATAAGTCGTGTGCGGTCGCGGTTTCTTCAGTCCCGGAAGTTTGCCCAACAGGACTTTCAGCGCAGAATTGCGTTGTCATCATGACGCACTGACCGGTACGGAAGCCTCACACTGAACGACACCCATGCGATCTCGCACCCGACAGGAACGCTTCCCATGTTTCGCATTCACCTGATCCGCCTGTTCGTTCTCGGCGCGGCCACCATTCTCGTCGGCTGCAACAGCACGGGCGGCGGCGGGCTCTGCAATACCTGCGGCGACAAGCCCGGACTGTTCAGCCGCTTCCGCACAACGTCCAGCAGCGACCCGGTCGTGATCTCGTCCGGCGAAATGGTCCAGGGCCCCGTGGTCAACGGACCGTACATGCCGCCGGCCCAACCGCCGCTCCAGCCGGGCGTCCTGCCATCGCCGACACCGAACACAGCGCCGATTCCGCCGGTCGATCAGAACGGCAAGCAATACCAATGGAACCCCAACATGAGCAGCCGTCCGGGGACCAAGACCGGTAACGAAACACGCACCGTCCGGGAGGGCAACTGACGCACCCACGCGGACGGCCGCGATACCGGGTGTGACCGACATCTCTCCTGAAACGAGCAAAGGCCCGCTGAATGGCGGGCCTTTTCACATTTACATGCCGATTCTTACTTCTTCCCCTGCGGCACCGCGATTTGCAGCGCCTTGTAGTTCGACGGCGCATTGCCCGGTTCATCAGTCGGAACCGCCAGTGCGGACGACACCGGCGACACCAGCGGTTGAGTAGGCCGGACGACGATCACGTTCGGCATCTGCGGCATCGGCAGCGGTTCGTCGAAGTGCTTGCCTTTGGCCAGCGGCTTATTGTCTTCAGGCATCTTCAGGCAATGGCCCGAGTGGCACTGTTCCGGCTTGCAGGGGAACCAGGCATACAGCGGCGGCCGATAGGCCGTAGTGCGATGGCAGTCGCACGGGGCTTTGGGTGCCTTGTAGGTCAGCCAGTTCCACAGCTTGTCGCAGCAGCTGCCGTCGTGCTTCTTCTTTGCCGCGGCGCATTTGCCGTCGGCACAGGCCGGCCCTTCACTTACCACGTCGGGCAGGGCGACGGGCAGGGGGGCCGTGTCGGCCGCACGGCCGTTCCCGGTAACCAGTGAGAATATGGCCAGCAGGACCAGGCGCTTTAAGGTCTTCATCGGGGCCTCCATGCGTGCGGCAACGGGACGTTCAACCCTGTTATCGGGAGATCGGCCTCGCCGCCAGCACCGGCGGCACGAAACGCCGATGCGGAACGATAAGATCGACCCGCATGATCGGCAATCTTTGCCTCATTCGCCCAGCTTTAAGCCGCGATTTCGATGAATGCCGTCGTGCGGTCCTGCGCGGAGGTGTGTACCGCCACGGACCGCTTCATTGATTTGATGATGTCGGCCGCCGCCCGTCGGGCCAGTTCCGGACGATTGCATTGATGGGAAAGGTGAAGCTGCACGACATGCCGCAGCCGCGGGCCCGATTCGTTGTTCAGGATCGCCCGGAGAGTCTCGGCCGCCTGCACGTTGGAAAGATGCCCGCGATCGCCCAGCACGCGCTCGATCAGGTGATGCGGCCGGCCGCTGCGTTTCTGCATTTCGACATCGTGGTTGAATTCGAGCGCCAGCAGCTCAACATCCCGGAATTGTTCGATAAGGGCTGTCGGCGTGACTCCCAGGTCGGAGGCGTAGCCCAGTGACCACGGCTCGCTGAAAAGACCGGACCGGCCGTCGATGCGGAACGCGAATGTCGGGTCGCAATCGTGCGGCACGGGCACGGGAAGGCAGGTCAGGCTGTTGCGAACTTCAAACCGTTCCCCGGCCTCGAAAGAGCGCAGCAGACCCGCCTTCTGCATCGGCCCGGCTACAGCGCTGCATTCGAGCAACCGCTCCAGATGTTGGGGGTGGCCGAACAACGGCACCTTCCGGCTGTGCAGATGGGCGAGCGTTCGTTCCTTCCAATGGTCGCCGTGAACGTGCGTAAGCACGGCCGCGTGAACGCGTTCCCACGACGCGCCGATGGCTGCGAGCCTGCTGCTGATGGTGCGCGGGTTCAAGCCCAGGTCGATCAACAGGCCGACGCCGATGGTTTCGACGAAGACGCAGTTCCCCGAGCTTCCACTGGCCAGTGCACAAAATCGCGGCATGGTCTTCCCGATGACGGTGATTCTTTCGTACTTCTGTTATACACCGATGCATCGCGGAGAAACCATGTCATGCTGAGTGCCGGTCAACACAATCCGACGGGCCGCTTCGACGGACTTGCCTCGCTGTACGCGGCCAATCGCCCCTCGTACCCAGCCGCGGCCATCGCGATGATCGTTGACAGCATGCCCGATCGAGACCGGCCGATTACGGAAGTGGGGTCAGGCACCGGCATCCTCACCCGGCAACTGGCGGCCGCGGGAACGCATGTGATCGGCATTGAGCCGAACGAATCGATGCGTGCGGAGGCCGGGCCTGCCGGCGCCGGCATCGAGTATCGCGCCGGGCAGGCGGAGAGCACGGGGCTGGAAGCCGGCAGCGCGAGCGCGATCGTGGCCGGGCAGACGTTCCACTGGTGCGAACCGGTCGCCTCGCTGCGGGAGTTTCACCGCATCCTGATGCCCGGCGGCTGGGTAAACCTGATTTGGAACGTGAACGATGCCGGCGACCCGTTGGCCTCGGCCTTCTGGGCGGTGCTGACGCAGGCGAGCACTGAGCGCCAGATCGTGTCGAAGCCGCATTATACCGCCGGGCAGGCGCTGCTGGAAAGTTCGCTGTTCGTGAACGGAGAACGGCATGAGTTCGCCAACGCCCAGCAGCTTGATCGCGAAGGATTTGTCGGCCGGGCGTTCTCGGCATCGTTCGCCCCGAAAGAGTGCGGCGCTAGCCAAGCCCTGGCGGACGGGTTGCGTCGCCTATTCGATGAGCATGCATCAGGCGGAACAGTATCGCTCAAATACATCACGATGATGTATCGGGCATGCCGATTGACATAGCGTTCGCTTTTGCAGTCCGGTGCTTGTCGCGCGTCGTGTCGGGTGTTAAAGTGAAGCAACGGACGCAGATCGGGAGTCGCCCCGGGGAGCAGCAGCATGGCCGGCAGCAAGACGATTCTCGTGGTGGATGATGATCATGAGATGATCGAAGGCATGCGCGCGGTGTTGGAGAAGCAGGGCCATACGGTCATCCACGCCCACGACGGCCATCAGGGCAAGCAGATGATTTACAACCAGAAGCCCGATCTGGTGATCCTGGACATGATGATGCCGCGCATGGGCGGTTACCCTGTGCTGGAACATTTTCGCGGCAAGACGGATACGCCGCCCATCATTATGATCACCGCGAACGAAGGCAGCCGGCACAAGGCCTACGCGGAATACCTGGGCGTCGTCGACTACATCCGCAAACCGTTCGCGATGGAACGCCTGCTCGACGCCGTCAACAAGGCGTTCCAGGCACCTGCTCCCGCCGCGGCTGAACCGGAAGCTTCATAACACCGGCTCGTTGGCAGGACGCGTCAGCGACGGATGACTGCCGCGTTTCATTTCTCAAGTTCCGGGCAGCGTTCCAGTTGCCGGTCGCGGTTGCCGCGAATCAGACGGTAGATCCCGGGGACTTCCAATGTTTCGCCGGCGGTGAGCCGGCAGCGGGCCGATCGTTCGACCGTGTCGGTGTAGATCCGCTGAAGGCACGCTTCGCAGCTGAGCGCATAGGTTTTCAATTCCCGAATGACGCCGTCGCTCCAGCGCGAGGCGATCTTGAACTGGGCTTCTTCCAGGCAATCCGGGGAGTAGCAACCCACGCGGTACGGAGGCATCGGCATGGTGGTCAATCACACGGGAAGGGGATCGGTTCGCCTTGAATCTCCGCCAGCGCGTTCTGCGCGGCTTTCGATTCGGCAATCTTCTTGTTTGGGCCCCATGCGGCGGGATAGCGGTACGACTCGATTTCGACCGTCACCTTGAACACGCGGGCATGATCGGGCCCCTGTTCGTCGAGCAGCAGATAACGCGGTGTGCCGCCCCACTCGCGCTGGGCAACTTGCTGAAGCAGCGACTTGTAGTTGTTGTTGGCCGCATCGCGAACGACCCGGTCGATCTCC
>JBBQII010000320.1:0-5311 GCA_038324795.1 Gemmatales bacterium | reverse complement strand
GATCGGTGTCGACAGCATCGAGCCGAAGGTGCCGCCGTTGGTGATGGTGAAGGTGCCGCCCTGCAGGTGCGTCGTGGTGATCTTGTTGTCACGCGCCAGGCCGGCCAATTCGGCGATCTTCTTTTCGATGGACGCGAAGCTGAGCTTGTCGGCATCGCGCAGGACGGGAACCATCAGGCCGCGTTCGGTGCTGACAGCCACGCCGACATCATGAAAGTGATGGTGAACAATGTCGCCGCCTTCGATGCGGGCGTTGACATTGGGGAACGCCTTCAACGCCTCGATCGAGGCCTTCACGAAGAATGACATGAAACCGAGACCGACGCCGTGCTTCTCCTTGAAGCGGTCTTTATGCTTAGCGCGCAGATCGCTGACGGCGGACATGTCGACTTCGTTGAACGTCGTCAGCGTCGCGGTCGACTGTTGAGAATGCACCAGACGCTCGGCAATGCGCTGGCGCAGCATGCTCATCGGCTTGCGGCTTTCGCGCGTACCGGGGGCCGGCGGCGGCACGGCAGCAGCGGGAGCGGGTGTCGGCTGCTTCGGCGCTTCCGTCTTCGCGGGGACATCTTCCTTGATCACCCGGCCGTCGCGGCCGGTGCCCTTGATGGACGCGGAGTCGACATTGTTTTCGGCCGCCACGCGCGCCGCCGCGGGGGACAGGCTTGGGGCGTCGGCCTTTGCCGGGACAGGGGCGGCCGCGGCCTTTGCCGGAGCCTCACCCGGTTCGATTCGTCCCACAACGGCACCGACGGCCACGGTCTGTTCCGCCTGAACCATGATGCGCACGATTCCATCGGCCGGCGAAGGCACACTGTCGGAAGCCTTGTCGGTTTCAATCTCGAGCACCGGTTCATCGGTTTTGGCGTAGTCGCCGTCGTTCTTGATCCATCGCAGAATTCGTGCCTCTTTGACCGATTCGCCGACGGCCGGGATCTTAATTTCCATGTATCTGACGTCCTCAGGAGGTGCAGGCCGCACAACCGGTCCATGCGGCACGATCGATCGATAGACAACTCGGCCGAAGGGAGAACACGGCCTTCCAGTAGTTTATGCCGCCTTTAGGGCGTTGTCCGCAGACGGGGCCTGGTGGGATCGAGCGAACAGCGCTGTCGGGCCAGTTTTCATCTCCCGGGAATCGGCCGACGGTCGAAACTACCACGGTCATCAACATCACCCGAGATTCCCATGGCAACTCCCGCGGCCGAGCAACCGAGCGACATTTTGCCGATGGCTGTTCGGACACGCTACCTGTGGTTGATCATGGCCATCGCGGGTCTGCTGCTGGTGTGCGTGACTTATCCGCTGCAGAACTACTTCTTCGGGAAAACCACTCGCGACTACCAGGTCTGGTACGACGCGGGGCAGACTATCCTGCACGGCGAGGAACTTTACCCGCAGGACAAGGCTTTCCCGTTCATGTATCCGCCCATCGCCGCGATCATGCTGGCGCCCCTGTCGGCCGGGGGTTCATTCCCGATGCTGCTGGCGCTGGTGACGATCAACGTCGCCGCATGGTTGGCCTGCCTGTTACTGGGCGTTTATCTGGCAACAGGACAGGCGTTCGGGCATCGGCCGCTGATTTACTTTGTCCCAACCGCGTGTTCGGGGGCATTTACTTACGATGCGTTTCAGTTGGGGCAGGTCAACATCGTGCTGCTGGCGCTGTTGCTCGGTTCATTTGCATGCCTCAGGGCCAAACGCGGCATGGCAGCCGGGATGCTGATCGCTGTTGCCGCGGGCATGAAGGCATTCCCGATCATGGCGGTCGGCTATCTCGTCTGGCGGCGGCAGTGGAAAGCGGTCGCTTCCGTCACTGTGACGCTCGCGCTGATGTTTACCGTCATCCCTTACGCCGTTCGGGGTTACGACCAGGGCCGGGCCGACGTGCGCGACTGGGCCAACGGCATGCTGTTCAATTACGACAAGGGCCAGATCGGCCAGCGCACCTCGCGGGCCTACAGCTGGAAGAACCAGTCACTTGTCGGATTGGCGAACCGGATGCTGCGTCACAACTTGGCCGATGAGAACCCCGACCGCCAGTACTATGTGAACGTCGTCGACCTCGATTTCCGCACGACGAACGGCATCATCCTCGGCACGGCACTCGCCCTGTGCCTGTACTTCGTTGCCGTCTTGCCGCGTCGCCGTCAGCTCGACCACGGCAAGTTTGCCGTGGAAACGGCGATGTTGACACTCCTCATCCTGATGTTGTCCCCCTACGCGTTCGGCTACTTCTTCGTCTGGCTGATGTACCCGGTCACGGTCCTGACGTGCCGCTGGCAATCGACCACGACGGACCGCCGGGCGCTGGGCGTACTGCTCGCCGTGGCAATCGCGCTTCCGATGACGACAATCATTCATCAGCGCACGGCCGAGGCGTACGGCAACTACTTCCTGTCGTCGCTGGTAATGCTGTTCGCGCTCGGCTGGCAACTGCGGCGGCGACCCGCATTAGTTGCGGTCTCGACGCGACCCGCTTTAGCGGCTTGACATCCGGCAATGGCGAGCTAATTTTTACGACCGGGCGATGACGCGCCCGCTACCCCCTCTGGGCCGTCACGTGAGTTCGAGTTTTACGCTGCTCTTGGCAATCGGTTGCCCGCTGCTGCTGCTTGCCCTCGAACGCATCCAGGCGAAACCGGGCCGGCCGTGGGTCACGCCGCACCTGCTGACAGACGCCTGGATGGGCTTCTTGCGGTTGGGCCTCTCGATCGCCCTGCTTGGCGGCTTCGCGATCGCCGCGATGGATCTGATCCGCGAGAAGTTGCCTTTCCTGTACACGGGCGTACTTGACGAACGGGCTCCCTGGCTGCAGTTCGGGGTATACTTCGTCGTGGCCGACTTCTCCTATTACATCTTTCATCGGGTCATGCACAGTACGAAGCCGCTGTGGGTCTTTCACGCGGTGCATCACTCGGCCCCTCAGGCCAACCCATTGATGGTGAATCGGGCGCACCCCATCGAGGAAGTTCTGTACCTGATGACTCGCGCGGTTCCGCCGGCAATCCTCGGCGGGGCGCCCCCGGCGTTGCTGGCATTCATCGTCGTCGATCAGTTCTGGAGTTACTTCGTCCATTCTGACATCAAGGTCAATCCCGGGCCATTGAAGTATCTGATTGTGACGCCGCAGTACCATCGCGTGCATCATTCCCTGAAGCGGCATCATTTTGACAAGAATTTCTCGGGCCGGCTGATCATCTGGGATTGGGTATTCGGCACGATGAACCGCCGATTCGACGAATATCCCGAGATCGGCTTGCACGACTATCCGATCGTCGAGCGCAGTCGGTCCCCATGGAAGGCGGCCGCGTATGCCTGCGGGCACATGCTCTTCCCGTTCGCGGCATTGTGGCATCATTTTAAACCCACAGCAGGCCCCCGGGCCGAGCCTGCACACGACAAGTCATTCGAGAGTGCCGTCCCATGACACGACCACTGGCAATCATCTTCGGCGGAGTTCTGATCGCGGGTGGCGTGCTCTGGCTGACGCTACGGCCAAGGGGCGACGCGGAAAGCCTGGAAGTGATCGCGAAGGAACTGCCCGCGCTCGCGCTGCCGAAGCTCGCCGCCGACGACTGGCCCTGCTGGCGCGGGCCGCGCGGCGACAACTCCGTCGGCGAACAGAAAATTCCCACCACGTGGACGGAAACTGAAAACGTCGTCTGGAAGACCGCTATTCCAGGCCGCGGGCATTCCACGCCCATCTTCTTCGGCAATCGCGTCTTCCTGACGAGCGCGGACGAGAACAACCCGCGCCAGTTCGCGATGGCGCTCGACCGCGCCAAGGGGACAAAGCTTTGGGAGACCACCGTGCATCAAGGCGGCTTTGTGCCGAAGCATCCGGATAACTCCCAGGCATCGGGGACTCCCGCGAGCGACGGGGAACGCCTGTTCGTCGTGTTTCCCAACAATCGGGCGATTCATGTGACGGCCCTCGACCTCGGCGGCAAGATCGTCTGGAAGCGCGAAGTCGGCCCGCATGGCGGGAACGGCGCGCACGGCTCGGGCACTTCGCTGGCCATCGGCGGCTCGTATCTGTTCGTCAGCGACGATTCGCCGGGCCGGGCTTGGATCGCCGCCATCCACCGCGGCACCGGCGAGATCGCCTGGCGGAAGGACCGCGCCAGCAAGATCGGCAGCTACGGCAGTCCCCTGGCGATAACGATGAACGGCAAGCTGCGCGTGCTTCTGCCCGGCAGCGGCAAGGTGACCTGCTACGACGGCACGACCGGCAACGTCGTCTGGGAACGCGATGGGCTTTCCGACGCGATCGGCAACACCGTCGGCTTGACCGATACATTGATTTTCGCATCGAGCGGCTTCCCGCAGCGCAGGTTGCTGGCCCTGAACTACGACGGCAGCGTCGCCTGGCGGAAAGACAACGGCAACGAGATCCCTTACCCGCCGACGATCGCCTGCGCGGACAACAAGGCGTTTATCGTCAGCGATCAGGGCTTCGTGACCTGTGTCGAATCCGCTACCGGCAAGCAGCTTTGGAAAGAACGCCTGGGCGGCAGCTTCTATTCGTCGCCGCTAATCGTCGGCAAGAACATCTATGCCAGCAGCCGTGAAGGGGTTACCACCGTGTTCGAGGCCTCGGGCGATGGCTTTAAGGAAGTCGCGAAGAATAAGCTGCCCGGCGGCATCAACGCCAGCCCCGTTGCTGTCGGAAATCGCCTGTACGTCCGCACCGCGACGCACCTGTACTGCTTCGGGAAATGAATCCCCACCACAATCGCCCTTCCACTTCTTGTCGCATGCTGTAAGATGCAACGTGATACTGTCCCACTCCGAATGCTATCTGAGACCGTAATGCCATTTTCCCGACTCGGTTTGCCCGATTCTCTCGTTCGCAACGTTCAACGACAAGGCTACGAGACCCCGACACCCATCCAGGCCGAGGCGATTCCCGCCGTGCAGGCCGGCCGCGACCTCATTGCCACTGCCCAAACGGGCACCGGTAAGACGGCCGCGTTCCTGCTGCCTGTGCTGCAGCAGTTGATCGACCGGCAGCGCGGCAAGACCGGGGCTCTGGTCCTGACGCCGACGCGCGAACTCGCCAACCAGATTGAACTCGTCTTCCGCGGCCTGTCGCAGGGTACCGGCCTGCGTTCCGTCCTCGTCGTTGGCGGTGCCGCACCCGTCCCGCAGGAGCGGGCGTTGCGTGGCGGGGCCGACCTGGTCGTTGCCACCCCGGGCCGACTGCTCGATCAGATGAACCGCGGGTCAACCAACTTCAGCACACTGCAGACGCTGGTCCTTGACGAAGCCGACCAGATGTTCGACATGGGCTTCCTCCCCGACTTGA
>JBBQII010000319.1:0-5311 GCA_038324795.1 Gemmatales bacterium | reverse complement strand
CTGTTCCTGGAACGTACCCGAACCGGCCTCCGGCTTCAGCGCGACCGTCAGGCGATAGATCGCACTGCTGCCGCGCACCGGCTGCAGCCGCTCCGCGTTGGCGTTCACGGAAGGAGCGCTCGACGGGTCGAGACCCGTGATCTGCCAGTTCTGCTGGTTGCCGGAGTACTGCACGTCGATCGTCTGCGTCGGCTTCTGGCCCTGGGCGACCGTGCCGAAGCTGACCTGCCCGGGATTGACCTGCACATCGGTCCGGCCGAAGGCGCGAACCTGCAGGAGCGCAGTCGACTGGAACTTCGGTCCGAAGCGCACCTGAATGGTGACCGCCTTCTGGCCCTGGAAGCGCCGGCCGTCCATTTCGACATCAATGTAGCCCGATGTGCGCGGCTCAAGCGCGGCGGTGTACTTGACGATGCGCAAGCAGCCGCACGAGACCTCGGGATCCTTGACGATCTGCATCGGCACGGCGTAGATGTTGGTCAGCGTGAAACGATGCGTGAGCGTTGTGCCCCATGGTACGCTGCCGAAGTCGTGGACGACGACCGGCGGCGGGTCCTTGGCGACGAAGAACTTATTGCCCCAGGGAATCTGCACCTGCTCTTCAGCGCCTGCGAACGCAGGCAACAGTACGATGGCCAGAAGACCCCAGACTGCGCATTTCATCTCGACGATCCTCCCATCGCGGGAACGCAAGCCATTCCCGGAATCCGGGGGGAATGTACCAGTAATGCCGATCGCGTGAAAGGCGGATTTCAGGCGATACGGCAGCCTGCAGAGTGTCAAAATCGACAGTTGCGGGGGGTGGGGTTGATTGATTCGGGGGCATGGATCGGCTGATGCGCGTTTGGCCCCTGTACAGGCGGGACAGGCGTCGGGATGCGGAGAGTTTGCCAAGGGGAACTGCTGGAGTTTCACGTCCAGGCTGTCTTCGCTGGAGTTCCGCCTTCAAGCGGTCTTCGCCACCGGTTCAAAGCGAAGGCTGCCTGAAGGCGGAACTCCAACTGCCGATTCATTTCAGGGCACCACGCGCAGCGGCTGCCTGTTGTCGAACATCCGGATGCGTGCCCGGTACTCCGCCCGCGAGGCGTCGTCGTTCGCCACGTCCAGCGCTTTCTCCTCCCAGCGCACCGCTTCGGACCACTGGCCGGTCTCGGCGTACGCGGCGGCGAGCGTATCGAGGTAGCCGGGGCTTTGCCATTCGGTCAACTCGCAGGCGCGGGTCGCGCATTCGATCGCCCGTCGGCCATTGCGTACGGCCGGTTCCGGTGCGGTGGACCAGACCCAGGCAAGATAGTTGAACGTGACCGCATGGTTCGGCTCGCGCTTGAGCGCCTCCATGTGGTCCTTGATCGCCTTGCCGTAGTCGCGCCGGTGGTAGTGGAACATCGCCCGGCGGTTGTACAGCCGTACCGAATCGGGATTCAGGCGGATCGCTTCGTTGAAGTCCGCAAGCGATTCGGCATGACGACCGAGCTTGTCGAGGCTTTCACCGCGGTACTCGTAGGTCGGCCCGTACGACGGGTTCAGGCGGATGGCGAAGTCGAAATCGTCGACGGCCAGCGCGTATTCGCCCATATCCGCGTAGACCAGGCCGCGGCCGTTGCGCACCCACAGCCAGTCGGGGTCGAGTTCGATCGCCTTGCTGAAGTCTTCGATCGCGGCATCCAGATCGCGCAGCGCCCACCAGGCACTGGCCCGGCGGTTGTAGGGATATGCCTGTTCGGGCTTCCGACGGATCGCTTCGCTGAAGTCGGCAATCGCGCTGTCGTTGTCGTCGCATTCCAGGTGCAGGTCGCCGCGCCAGATCAGGTAATCGACCGCGCCATCCGGGTCGAGGTCGATCGCTTTGGTGAAGTCGGCCTCTGCCGATTCAGATGCGCCGCGCGCGGAGTGGACCCGGCCGCGCAGGGCCAGCAGGTCGGCCCGGGCCGCGTCGATCTTCAGGCCCCGGCCGCAGTCGGCCAGCGCTTCGTCGTATTGCTTCTGCTTGAGGAAGTAGTTGGCCCGGTCGAGATAGGTCTGCACTTCGTCGGGCTTGATGCGGATCGCTTCGTCGAGATCGGCAATCGCGCGTGCGACGTTGCCGCCTTCCGCATGCGCGTAGGCCCGGTAGCGATAGCCGGCCGGCACGTCGGGGCGCAGCTTGATCGCCTCGGTGAAGTCCGACAGGGCATCTCGCCAGTTGCCCGATTTCAGCTTGTCCAATCCGCGATTGAAGAATCCCTGGGCATCGGGTGTCATCGTCGGGAAAGATTCAGCAGCCATGCACGGTCCTCATGGGCGTTTCAACGCTTTGGCAGCCACAAAAGCGGGAACTGCGCCTTGCGGGCGCGGTCGTTGTACTTCGCCAGATCCTCGGCACGCAGGGCGTCAAACCGGGCGTCGAGCGCTTCCCACTCGCGTTCCAGTTCCGTGGCCCGTTCGTCCATCCCCTGCGTCGGCGAGCCATCGCTGGAAATCACATAATCGTACAGGAACGCCATCTGCGAATAAAGCTTCGCCCCGCCTCGCATCGCCAGGATATCGTAAGTGACTTCCGCCTTCGGATTATACAGCCGTTCTTCAAGGGCTTCGAGCTTTGCGTTCAGTTCCTTGCCCTCTTTCAGCAGTTCTTTTGCACGCGGTTCCTTTGCCAGGACATCCGCATGCAGGTCGAGCTGCCTCCGCAGCGACTTGACTGCTGCCGCCAATCGCGTCAGTTTGCTGATGTCGTCGCGTAACCGCAAGGCGAGTTTCTCCTGCTGCCTTGCTTCCTCCACGATAGCCGCCTGCCCCGGGGCACGGGTGATCCAGGGGGCATCTTCGAGTTTCTGTTTCGGATCGACCACGCGAGGCACCAGCTCAATGATCTCCATCCCGCGATCGGCACGCTGCGAGCCGCGCGGCTCTGTGACGCGCGGGTCCATCAGCACGGTCAGCTTTCGTGTGAGAACTTTACCATCGACGGTCAGCTTCACCGTGTACTCGCCCGGCGACACCAACGGCCCGGAGGTCGGGTCGCCCGCATCGACGCGCGCCCCGGGGATCACCGCGGCCCCCGAATGCTGCAAGTCCCAGATGAACCGGTTCACGCCGGCCTTCGCGGGCACCTCCGGGCGCTTCGGGTCGGGCAGCGGGTCTTCGTGTTCATCGTCGTCCTTCTTCGTGAAGTCTTTGCCGTCGAACTTGATGACACGCTTGTCGGCCGCATCAAGGATCTCGATGGTGATCGGCTTCTTCGCATCATCCTTCAAGTAGTAGTCGATGATCGCCCCCTTGGGCGGGTTGTCGCCGACACCTTTTTCGTGATGAGCGCTGACGTGTGAACCGTAACGCCAGCGCGTGGTCGGCGGAACGCTGAACAGCGTCGGTGATTTCAGATCGTCCTTCCATTCGCGAATCGGTGTCAGGTCGTCGAGGATCCACAGCCCCCGGCCCATGGTGCCGAGAACAAGATCGTCGTCCTTCACAACAATGTCATGCACGGCCACGGTCGGCAGGTTCATCTTCAGCGGTTTCCAGGTCTTACCGGCGTCAGGCGATGTCATCACACCGGTTTCGGTTCCCAGGTACAGTCGGCCCGCCTGCCGCGGGTCTTCGCGAATCACGTGAGCATGTGCATCGGCCGCGAGTCCTTCGGTGATCTTCGTCCAAGTCTGCCCGTAGTCGGTCGTCTTCCAGACGTAGGGGCGGTAGTCATCCAGCCGATGGGCATCGGCCACCACGTAAGCGGTCCCCGCATCGTGCGGCGAGGTTTCGATGACGCGGATGGTCGCCCAATCGGGCAAGTCCGGGATGTTCGGGGTGACATTCTCCCAGCGGATCCCGTTATTGCGGCTGATGTGCACCAGCCCGTCGTCGCTGCCGGCCCAGAGCAACTTCGGGTCTTTCAGTGAATCGGCAATCGCGAAGATCGTGTTGTAAACCTCGACGCCGGTCATGTCGCCGGTGATCGGCCCGCCGGTGTGCCGCTGCTTGCTCTTGTCGTCGCGGGTCAGATCGCCGGAGGCGCGTTCCCAGGATTGGCCGCCATCGCGGGAGCGCAACAGCACATTCGCGGCATGATAGATGACGCGCGGGTCATGGCGGGAGACCATGATCGGCGAGGTCCATTGGAAGCGGTACTTCAGATCTTCCGCGCCCTTACCGGACATCGTCATCGGGTAGATGCCGATGTGGCGGGCCTGCCGGGTCTTGTGGTCGTAGCGCGTGATGATGCCGCTGTACTCACCGGCATAGACGACGTTCGGATTCGACGGATCAGGCACGGCATAGCCCGCCTCGCCGCCACCGACGCCATACCAGTCGCCCAGCACGATGCCCGGTTCCGCGAGAGAGTTGCTGGGGCCGGAAGCTGTTCCCTGATCCTGCATGCAGCCGAGTACGCGGTACGGCACACTGCTGTCGCAGGCGATGTGATAGTACTGCGCGACCGGCAGCGGCGGCGCGACCCAGGTCTTGCCGCCATCGCTTGACAGATCGACGCCGCCATCATTGGCGACGATCATGCGCTTCGGGTTCTTCGGGTCGATCCAGCAATCGTGACTGTCGGCATGGTGGATCCCCTTCACGGCCGCGAAGTTCTTTCCGCCATCGACGCTGCGCATCAGCGATACCTGCGGCATCCAGACGATGTCGGCATTGGCCGGGTCGATCGTGATGGTCGAGAAGTACCATGGCCGACGCTTGATGAACGGATCGCGCGAGGCAAGCTTCCAGGTGCTGCCGCCATCGTCGGAGCGGTACAGGCCGCCCTTCGCCGCCTCGATGCTGGCGTAGACGCGTTGCGAATCGGAGGGAGCAACGGCGATGCCGATGCGCCCGTACGGTCCGGCGGGCAGGCCGGTTTCTTCGGCGGTGGCGGTGTCGGGACCAACTTTGTCCCACGTGTCGCCGCCATCGCGTGAGGTGTACAGGCCCGAGCCGGGGCCGCCGCTGATGAACTCCCAGGGCTTCCGCCTTGCCTGCCACAGCCCGGCGAACAGGATGCGTGGATTGTTCGGGTCGAAGCAGACATCCGACGCGCCGGTGTCGACATCCTTGAACAACACGCGCTGCCAGGTCGCGCCGCCGTCGCGGGTGCGGTAGATGCCGCGTTCCTGATTGGGTCCGAACGCATGGCCCAGCACGGCGGCGAAGGCAACATCGGGATTCGTGGGATGCACGATCATGGTGCCGGTCTGGCCGGCCTGCTTCCAGACATGCTTCCAGGTTTTGCCCGCATCGGTCGACTTGTAGATGCCGTTGCCGGGGGCGACGTTGCCGCGGATGTTGGCTTCGCCGCTGCCGACGTAGATCACGTTCGGGTCAGAGGGGGCCACCGCGATGGAAC
>JBBQII010000318.1:0-5313 GCA_038324795.1 Gemmatales bacterium | reverse complement strand
AAGGCTACTCGCGCGTGCTGCCGCCGTTTCACGAGAGCCTTTCCGCCCGGGCGGCCCGATCGCTCGCATCCATGAATGTAGAAGTGTGGACGTCATCGCGCGTGCAGGACATCAAGGGCGATCATGTGATGGTGGAACACGAAGGAACGCAGAAACGCGTCGATACCTCGACCGTAATCTGGGCCGCCGGGGTGAAGGCGTCCCCCCTGGGCGGGATGCTGGCGGAGGCGGCCGGTACCACC
This sequence comes from Gemmatales bacterium, assembly GCA_038324795.1. Lineage (GTDB taxonomy): Bacteria > Planctomycetota > Planctomycetia > Gemmatales > Gemmataceae > JAIOQJ01. The sequence continues at coordinate 5,071 of JBBQII010000318.1, read as the reverse complement.
ATCGACCGGGGCGGTCGCGTGATGGTCGAGAAAGACCTGAGCGTGCCGAAGTATCCGGACATCTTCGTTGTGGGCGACCTGTCCGCGGCAACGTACCCGGACGGCAAGCCGCTGCCCGGCGTCGCGCCGGCGGCGATCCAGCAGGGGCAGTACGTGGCCGGGGTCATCCGCCATCGAGTCGAAGGGAGGATACCGCCCCCGGCCTTCCGCTACTTCGACAAAGGCAGCGTTGCGACCATCGGCCGCAACCATGCCGTGGTCGATCTCTACTGGTTCCGCTTCGGCGGCTGGTTCGCGTGGGTCACCTGGCTTTTCGTACACATCATGTACCTGATCGCCTTCCAGAACCGCGTGCTGGTGATGACGCAATGGGCATGGAACTACATCTCGCGCAACCGTGCCGCCCGGCTCATCACCGGCGACCTGGTGGCCGAGTGCAACACCAGCGTGCGGAAACCGGAGCTTGCTCCTCCGCGGACTACTTGACCGCGTCGAGCAACTCAGACAGAACCTTCGTGATCTTCGGCGATGCGTCCTTCTCCAGGTAACTCGATCGCGCCCGCCAGGTTTCGTATCCGCCCAGGTCATGCTGGGCGGGAGTCGGCAGGTAGCCGTTGTAGCCGTTGGCCAGCGAGACGGTGAACGTTGATTTGGCGGGGCTCTTCTTCCTGATCTCCAGGCCGATCCCGGCAAACGTTTCGCAGGGGATGGCCGCGATCGACAGGTCGCCGATGCGCAGGGCCTGCAGTGTCACTGGTACTTTGTCCGGATACTTCGCCAGCAGAACAGTTTCGCGGGCATAGATCGCGTCCCTGCCCTTCAACGACGCGGCCCCCTTCTGCTCGTCGAGCGTCTTATTCGCCTGCTCGATGTCCTTCGCTGTCGGCTTGCGGACCCCCAGTTCGATATCGCGGGTCGCCGCGGCCAGCGGCACGTTGTCTTTCCAGTCGATCTTCTTGTACGCCTCGTGTGCCGTCTTCGCCACGCTGTCGGCCACGACGCGAATCTGCTCGCCGGGTTGGCGATTCTTCGGGGCAGGCATGCCGAAGTTCACGTTGTTGACATCGCCGCTGGTACCGTTGGACATGATGCCGACGAACGTGCCATTGCCGTTCTCTTCCCCCAGCAACTGGGCGATCCGGTCCGCGAAGGCCGCGAAGTAGTCGCCCGACAGTTCCGGGTTGCCGCCCACGTAATGCAGCGAATAGTTCGCATAGAGCGCAATCGGCTTGTCCTTCAGCGACTTCACCGCCAGCACGGAGACTTGCGGATCGACGACACCTGCCGGTTCGACCAACCCTTTCGCCTGATAGCCGGGGTTCATCTGCACGCGGTCGGTGGAATTGCCGAACGGATCGGCCGGGATGAAGCCGTGCTCCCGCTTCCAGCGACGCACAAAGACCTGATCGGCATTGTCGGCCGATGCCCAACCGATCTTTGCCGGTTCGCGTCGATCGTGAGCGTGTTCGATCCCCTCGGCGATCTTCCCGGCCAGGAAGGTCACGTACTTCTCGTCGGGATCGCTTTGGAAGACGCCGGTCACCGTCGGCGCACTGTGCGTGTGCGTTGCGGAGATCAGCATGTTCGCCGCGGGAATGCCCGTCTTCTTCGCGGCAAGGATCTTCGCCGCGGTGATCAGTTCGCGCGGGATCATGCAACTGTCAACCACGACCAGTGCGAGCTTCGTCTTGCCGTCGTCGAGGACGAGGCAACGGGCATGCAGCCGGTCGTTGGCCATCGTCACCTGCCGGTCTGCCATACCGCCGTTGACCGAGATCGGGAATTTCAGCGGTGTCACGTCCATGGCGAACGCCCCGGCCTTCAAGCCGGGGGCCTGCGCTGATGCGCCTGCCGATACAGCCAGTGCGACAAGCAGAACGACCACGCGATTCATGATGCTGACTCCAAAGGCGACATGCTCTCATTCCGCTTTCATCGGCCCATGGTAGACTTCGGCAACTGCACTTGCAAGGTTCTGCCACCGTCTGCCAAACTGATGGCACCCGCAGGCTCTCCCCGACCTCCCGGTTGGCTCGCATCATGACTGGATTCCCGTTCGACAACACGGCCCGCGCGGTCGTGGCTGAATACGCGCTCGACGGCCCCGTTTCGTGGACGACGCTCGGCAATGCCGGCGGCTTCAGCGGGGCACGACTGTGGCGCGGCCAGCGACACGATGGCACCCGACTGTGCCTGCGTGAATGGCCCAACCAGCGCACCACCGAAGATCGCCTGATGACGATCCACCGCGCGATGCGCGTGCTGGCCCGCCTGCCCTTCGTGCCGAAACTCTGCGAGACAAGGGACGGCAGCACCTGGGTCGACGTGGCCGGCGAGTCGCTGTGGGAAATGACGACCTGGATGCCCGGCGTGGCCGACTTCAACGACAACCCGAACGACGCACGCCTGTTCGCTGCCATGCGGGCACTGGCGCAGATGCACGAACGCATGAGAGCCGCAAAGCCGGTCACGGGTCCCTGCCCCGCCGTCAAACGGATCCTGCGGGCGATGCGCGGCTGGCGTGACTTGCTTCAATCCGGCTGGAAGCCCGACTTCCGCTTTCCCCGGCCCGAGCCGATCCCGGCACTTGCGCGCCGGGCATGGCAGGCCATCTCCGCGGGCACCTACAGCATCGAGTTCACGCTGGTGAACTGGGAAGATCGGCAGATGCCGCTACAGATGTGCCTTTGCGACATCTGGCACGACCACATCCTGTACGAGAAAGACCAACTGACCGGCGTCATCGACTACGGTGCGGTGAAACCCGATTGCGTCGCCATCGACCTGGCCCGGCTGCTCGGCAGCATGGTCCCGGAACAGCGGGAACGCATGCGGCAGGCGTTTGCCGTCTACAGTGCGATCCATCCCACGCCGGAAGTGGTGTTTGAACTGGCGGCCATCCTCGATCAGGCCGGGGCAATCGTCGGCCTGACCAACTGGCTGCGCTGGTTGTACCACGAACAGCGTTCGTACCTCGAAGGGGCCGCCGTGGGCCGGCGACTGGAAGCGCTGACGAAACGGGTGGAAACAGCGACACCCACGCCGTTGGGGGCGTGGGCGTGAGTTGGCATCCATCCAAGGGACTCACGTCCCCCGGCTCGCCTATTTTTCCAACATCAGATCATCAACGAGCTTCTGCAGTACCAGGTCGCCACGGAAGCGGCGGTAGACGAGTTGGCCTTCGATCGCGTAACGCAGCTTGCCCTTCTTGTCGATCACGAACGTGGTCGGCACCGTGTTCACTTTCCAAGCCTTCAGGTTCAGGTCGGTATCGTCGACCACGGTCGGGAAGGTCTTGGCGTGCTTCAACGCGATCTTCTCGATATCCGTGAACTCAGGGTTGTTTTCGAGATCAAGCGCATGGATGCCGACAATCTGAAACGTCTTGGGGTTGTACTCCCTCGCGATGGTGTCGAACACTTTGAAGTTCTGTTCGCACGGATCCCACTGCGTCTTCCAGAAATGGACAACGACGACTTTGTCCCTCATGTCTTCGAGACGCAGGGGTTTGTCGGACGCGATCAACTTGCCGGCAGCAGGCAGTTCGGGGGCGATTTCCTTGCGAACAATCACTTCCTGGCCCATCGCGGACAGCGACAGCGTCAAAAGCAGCAAAGGTGCCATAGCGAACTTCATGGAACAGTCTCCGGTGTCAGGAGGAAACGGAGCGACCGACCGTCTCGGCAGTCTTCTTCAGAAGATGTAGCACACGAATCGGGGCGAGGCGCGCCGCACCTGAAATCGCATCCTCCCGGACCTCAGCCGGCTTGTTCCACTTCAGGCCCACCCAGGCACTGGCAAAGTGCGGCCACGGGTCGCCAACCGACAGCCCGACCGCGAGATTCGCATGCCGGCGTGCCCGTTTCACGTCGTTCTGCCGCAAGGCCACTACGGCATGCGTGCGGGCGATGAAGCGCTCGATCATGGCCGATTCCACGGCGTAGACGGTCAGACCGTCCGGCGTTGCGGCGGCGACGGTCATGCCGGCCAGTTCGCCCTTCGCATTGAAGACCGGCCCGCCGCTGAACCCGGTCGTCAGCGCCTGCTTGACGCTGAAGCGGAAGACAGGCGCGGCCACCATCTGCTCGTTCGGGTAGATCCAGCGGCCGAACTCCCGCCCGATCACCTTACCCGCGTCGATCTGCCACATGGCATTCCGCGCGGCCGGGTTGCCGAGCGCCAGCACTTGATCGCCTGCGTCCGCCGGCTTCACGGCGAACGCCACCTGCTTGACGGATGCGGGCAGCCGCGCCGCTTCGATCAGTGCCAGATCGGCGGAGGCGTCATGCCATAACAGCGTCGGCTGATGTCCATCCCGTTTGATGAAGCGGTTGATGTACGGGCTGGGCGCGACTTCGGGCTTACCGTCAACCAGCGTCGGCAGAAGCACCAGCGGTTCGCTGACGCCCGACCAGAAATGCCAGGCCGTGACGACCCAGCCGCGTTCGGCATCGACGACGAAGCCCGTTGCCTGCAGCATGCCGTTCGACTGCTTGCCGTACAGCAGCACCGTGCGGGCAAGTTGATCACGGGTGGGCTCGGTCGGCGTGGACTTCTCATCCGCACCCACAGGCACGGTTCCCAGTAGCGCGACGATGAAGGGGAGAACTGTTCGCATGATGTCTGTCTACGAAGACGGGCCGCTCGATCGAGCGGCCCGTCGGTTGGTTGTTGCTTCGAATCAGCGGATCAGCACCACGCCGACCGTATCCTGCATGCATGTGCTGAAGGCACGTTGCATGGCCGCCTTGCGACTGGTCGCGGGATTGTTCGCACCATCATCCCAGACGTTCTGGTTGATGATCTTCGTGGTATCGAGAGCAGCCGCCGCACTCGACTGCGTGCCGCCACGGTACTGCATATATTGCAGCAGCCCCAAGGCTTGCGTCTGTGCGGTACTGGTGTTCGTCGTGTTGAACAGTGTACCGAAGGCAATGCAGTGGATCGCTACGGGGGTTCGCGTCGTCGCGAAGCCGGGGCCGATACCCGTCGTCTTGGTGATCGGGTCGTAACCATCGGTGCGATTGGTCATCAGGTCGGCCATCTGCCTGGTCTGTGTCACGGCTGTCGT
>JBBQII010000317.1:0-5329 GCA_038324795.1 Gemmatales bacterium | reverse complement strand
TGGCCCGCATGTACACCGGCCGGCCGAAGGTGCTGAAGTTCACGGGTCACTTCCACGGCTGGCACGATGCGGTGATGCCGGCCGCGTATGCCCCGTACGTCTCGCCGGAAGTCCCGGGCGTTCCGTTCGATGTCACTGCCAACACGGTTGTCATCGCCCCCAATCATCTTGATCTGCTCGAACGGACGCTGGCCAGCGATCCGCGCATCGGTGCCGTGATCCTTGAACCCACTGGCGGGCACTGGGGCGCGGTACCGATCCGCGGAGAGTTTTTGAACGGCGTGCGCAATTTGACGAGCAAGCACGGGCAACTGCTGATCTTCGATGAAGTGATCACCGGCTTCCGCGTCGCGCCCGGCGGGGCGCAGGCGTTCTACGGCATCAAGCCGGACATGACGACGCTGGCGAAGATTCTGGCCGGCGGGCTGCCCGGCGGTTGCCTCGCCGGACGGGCAGACATCCTTGATCAGATCCGCGTCCGCCCCGGCAAACCCAAGATGAAACATCCGGGAACTTACAACGCCAACCCGCTCTCGGCCGCAGCCGGCATCACGACACTTAGGCGAGTCGCCACGGGGCAACCGAGCAAGGTTGCCAACGATCGCGCCCGGCAGTTGCGCAACGGGTTGAACCGGCTGTTCAAGAAGAACAACTGGCCTTGGGTCGCGTACATTGATTTCTCGATGTTCCGGCTGCTTCCCAACTACCACGGGCCGATGCCGGATGACGCATCAGCCGACAATGATGGGTTGATTCCCTACGGCGGTGAGCTCGAAAAACTCGACGGCCCGCGCGATGCAGCACTGACCGCCGCGTTCCGTAAGGCGATGCTACTCAATGGTGTCGACATCCCTGGCCTGGGCGGCTGGCTGTCGGGAGTGCATTCCAACGCGGATGTGGAAACGACGATCGCCGCGGCTGCCACGGCGATCGGGATGCTCAGATCGGAAGGGATGGGAGTTTAGCGGCGAGCCCAACGGCCTCGCCGCTAAGCCTGCGAACTACTTCTTTCGTTTCCAGACAATACAGATATAGCTGCTGCCGATCTCCGACTTAAACTCCGTCGGTCGAACAGCCCCGTCGAGAGCGTAGCAAACCTCCAACGTGTTCGCATCCCTAAGTCGGTAGATGCCGACCATCGTTTTATTGCCGATGTCGGTCAGGTCGATCTCGGAGACGGGCTTTGAAGGATCAACCTTGATGCGGAATGCAGGGGTCTGCCTGTCGCCTGGAAGGAAGTTGCTGTCCTTCACCTCCATGTCATATCTGTCGAGAAGTCCTTCTGGCGTGTCCTGCCCGGCCGTGATGTGCTTGGATGCAGTCCAGTTTCCCTGCATCGCGGCCACTTCGCTTTCGGGCGTTTTGCCCCCTTGCTTCGGCTCGACTTTGGGTTTGGGTGTGTTGTCCACTTTCCCGGTCGGGTCAATCTTGGGCTGGTTCTGCTTCGGCGGGTTCACCGGCGGCAGCTTCTTCAACTGGTCCTTGGTGATCGGCTTGCTGTAATCATCTTCCAGAACCTTTTCAACGACCGTCTCCGTCGGCGGCTTATCCCGTCCCCACTTCATCCAGGCAACCACACCCAGCGTGATGAGCAGCACCGCCAGCACGCTGACGCGGATCCAGATGTTGCCCTTGATCTTGCCGTAGGCGCTCTCGTCGTCATCGCGGCGTTTCTTTTTCTTCTTCTTCCGCGGCCGATCGTCGTCATCGCGGGAACGCTTCTTTGCCTTGGGGCGTTCGTCTTCTTCCTCGTCGTCGTCGGCGGGGCGCTTCTTCACGGCCGGCTTGGCAACCTTCTTTGGCGGCGCTTCTTCCTCTTCTTCGTCGATAACCTCAAAATCATTGACGATCTCTTCTTCGTCGGGTGCTTCGACCTTGAAGCGGGTCTTGCATTTCGGGCAGTTCAGCGCGGTGCCTTCCTCGACGCCTGCTTTCGACGTCAGCGACGTCTGGCACTTCGGGCAGATAATCTTGTGAATGCGCATGAACGCCTCGCGAGACGGAGAAGGGATACCGCTATCGTCGTGAATCGGGTTGTCGGCAACAAGGGGGCGAAAGCCGGCGGGAAAGAATCGATGATTTTCCGCGATCGGTTGTTGCATGAGCGGTCGAAGAAATGGTATAGGACTCAATCGGCCCGTTCTATGCATGATGGAGAATCGGCGTGATCTTCGAAGCGATGTCTGCCCCGCAGTTCCTTTCCGCCATCCGCAAAGTCCGCCAGCAGCAGCTGCGGCTCGAACGGCAGACCCGCCTCGCCAAGCAGAGAGCCCGCCTCATCCTCCGCAAGCTGCGCGAATGCTGAACGTAGTGCCTGTCTCGCGACTCTGCGACCCCAAGGGAGACTCGCTGTCTTTCGTGAGACTCGCTTCCTCTTGATGAGACTCGTTCCTCATGCCGCCAATATCGCCGGCTGGGTTGATCGGCCGAACGGCCAGCGCGGGCGGCAGAAGATCAGCGTCGCCAGCACCAGCGCCCCGAAGCTGAGGTAGCCTACCGTGAAGACGATCGGCGGGGCGTCGTAGAAGATCAGCGAATGCAGCAACCGGCCCATGAACGTCTCGCCGGTGGTCGGTTGCCCCGCCAGTGCCCGGAACTGCTCTTCCCACACCGACAGCGGGCAGCGGATGTTGCGGATCTCCTCGTAGACCACCACCATCATCATGATGAACTGTGAGATGCGGAACCAGAAGTTGCGCACCCACTTCCAACCCAGCGGCCAGCCGATCAGGATCGCCAGTTGTCCCAGGACCACGTAGCCGATGTAGGCCACATGGATCGCCACCATCACGTCCGCGAGAAATCCGTACATGGTTCCGCTCCATTCGTTGAGTCTTCGACTCACTTGGTACGCGGAAACATGATCCAGGGGTCGGCGTTTTATTCCACTGAAAGCTGATTCAGCAGCCGGGTAAGCACGTCGCCGTCGCTCGGATAATCGGTCGGCAGCAACACGCGCAGCGGAATCGGCACTTCGTCCATCCGGTACGCCGTCCCCGGGCGGTGCACGCCGTAGACGGCCGTTGTGAAGCGCACCGCCGCGGGGAACGGCGTGACGGTGCCCGGTGACTCCAGCGCGATGACCGGGATGCGGGTGAGCGCCCGCAATGCCTCGTCGGGGAAGTCGACGCTGGTCTCGCTGCCGACGAACAGGCAGGCGTCCACCTCGCCGCGAGCGAGCATCTCGGGGCCGGAGAATTCGCCGGGGTTGTAGATCGGGTAGCCGCGCGCGAAGTTCACCGCGAATGGATAACCGGTCTGCCACGTCAGCACGCTGTCAGCCCCGGCCACGTCGCCCAGCCGACGCAATCGCCGGGCGTAGAATCGGCCATGCGCGTTCAAGTCGGTGACCAGTTGCAGCAGTGCCTCGACCTGCCGATGACCGAGCGGCCCGCGAGTCAGGGCCGTGCCGAAGAAGACGATGCCGCAGCGGCAGTTCATCATCTTGTCCGCCAGCCAACCGAGATCGCCTTCGCGCGGCAGCACGCCCTTGGTCATGCCCCGCAACGTCCAGAGCGCTTCCCAGTCGCGCCCCGTTTCGATGCGGATAAAGCGGTCGGCAATGGCCGTCGTCGCATTCGCCTCGTTGGATGCGACAACCAGTGTCCGGTTATCGGTGCGAACGTAGCGTTCGATGTGCCGAGGATGCGTGACCTCCGGATTGGCGGCCCAGTAGATGACCAGGTCGCCCCGTGTCTTCACTTCACCCAATGAACATGTCGATTCACCCACCTGTTGCAGGGCCATCAGCGATGGCGCGTGCCCCGTGGCCGCCGTGGTATCGATCGTCGCCCCCAGGCGATCGGCAAGGGCGACGGCCGTACGCTGGCCTTCGGTTGTGCTGCGCGACAGGCCATAGACAAGCGGCGACTTCGCCTCACGCAGGATCGCCGCGGCCCGGTAAATCGCATCGTCGAGCGAGGCCGGCTTGCCGTCGATCTCGGCCACGGCGGGCGCGTGCCCGTTTTGCCCCGCGAACCACGGCGCAGCCAGTATGCAGGCACGTTCCGCGTTCACGATCCGCCCGTCGTCGATGGTGACGGTCAGATCATCGCACACGCAACCGCAAACGGTACAGGCAACATCGGTAATCGTGGTCATGGGGCCTCGGTTGCGCGTCGACGAGCCGCGCGAAGTAAGCGGTCCGCGTTGGCCGCCTACTTCGTGCGCGGCTCGTTGACGCGAATTCTATCTTTCAACTGTTATTTTTCAGCCGCTGCGCTGGCTCGCTTTGGCGAACGCGATACACTTCAACGATAGCCCTCATGGAGCTTTACGCATGCCGTTTCATACGCACACGCTGCCCAACGGACTCGAAATCATCGGCGAGACGAACCCCGCCGCCCTGTGTACCGCCCTCGCTTTCTGGGTGAAGACCGGCGCCCGCGACGAGACGGCTGAAGTCTCCGGCGTGTCGCATTTCCTTGAACACATGGTGTTCAAAGGAACCGAACGGCGCGATTCATTCGCCGTCAACCGCGACTTCTCGAAGATCGGGGCGGACAACAACGCGTTCACCAGTGAAGAGAACACTGTCTTCCACCAGGCGTTTCTGCCGGAGTTCCTGCCCGAGGCCATCGATGTGCTGGCCGACATCATGCGCCCCAGCCTGCGCTCGGGCGACTTCGAAACCGAAAAGTCGGTCATTCTCGACGAGATCGTCCGTTACGAAGTGCAACCCGGCTGGGCGACCTACGACAACGCTCGCAAGATTTACTACGGCGATCACCCGCTCGGCAACAGCGTGCTCGGTTCGACCGAAAGCATCAAAGCCCTTCGATGCGACCAGATGCAGCAGTACTTCGGCGAACGCTACCGGGCTTCGAACATCGTGGCCGTGTGCGCGGGCAACTTCGAGTTCGACAACCTGGTGAAGCTGATTGAGAAAGCATGCAGCACCTGGCCAGCCGGGCAGGTCGAGCGCCTGCACCGCCTTGAGGCGGCCAGCCCAGGCGGGGTGCATGTCGTCACGAAGCCACGCGAGAAAGTGACCCAGCAGTACGTGATGCTGATGTCGCCTGGCCCGGCTGCCGATTCACCGCTGCGTTACTCCGCGTCGATCCTGTCCACGGTGATCGGCGACTACACCGGCAGCCGGCTGTTCTGGGCGCTGATCGACCCGGGTCTGGCGGAAGAAGCGGGCATGGGGGCCGACGAATGCGATGCCGCCGGCACGATCGTCACGTCATTCAACTGCGTGCCCGAAAAGGCGGTCGAGTGCTTCAAGATCATCAAGGAGATTCTTGAGGATGTACAGAAGAACGGCATCACGGCTGATGAATTGGAACAGGCGCGAACGAAGATCGTCTCCCGCGAAGTCCGGGCCGGC
>JBBQII010000316.1:0-5330 GCA_038324795.1 Gemmatales bacterium | reverse complement strand
AGTTGAAGCACAACTGCGCGAACCCGGCCGCGGCCGTCTCGCGCTTGCCGAGATTGCCGAGCACGCCCGACCACAGTCCCCCGGCCACTTCCTTCGACTGTTCCAACGAACGGAAGAATCGTCCCTCACGCGTCGTGCTGTACAGTGCGGCCAGATCGGCGGGCTGGAACTTGCGAAGCTCGGCCCGGCAGCGGAAAGGCCGCAGCACTTCGTCCGCCGCGTCGGCAAACGCTTCGGTTGTCTGCTGTTCATCGTCGGTCAGCTCGTCGAACCCCTTGGCGATGGCCGCGGCGTCGAGGACTTCAACGGTCATCTCCGGTATCAGGTCGGGCACCTTGGCCAGAATGTCCGCGTCAAAGGCGTACCCTGCGTTGATCACGCAAATGCCCTGGGCGGCTGTCACGGCGGCCACCTGTCGGAATGAATCAACATCCGGAACGTAGCGGATCTGGTCGTTCTCCTTGCGGTACTCCCCGAAGCTGATCCGGCCCAGCGACGTTTCGAATGGCAGATAGTCGAGGATGACCGCGCAGAACTTGTCATCCTCCGCCGCGAGCGCTTTCAGAGCGCGCTCATGCACGTCAATGAACTTGACCAACTTCTCGGGCCGATTCTCAGCGAGATCGACGAGGTAGTTCCGCAGGCAATCGCCCAGCGCATCGCGTACCCGGCCCAGCTTCGTGTCTTCGTAAAACGATTCGCGCGATGCGGTGGGCCGCAGGTCGTTGGCGTTCACCACCGCCCGCACGAAGAACGCCCAATCGGGCAGCAGGTTGTCGGCCGTGTCCGACAGGAACATGTTGCGGAGATAGACACGGTGCAGTCGGCGGGCGCTCAAGGCCGGGGCGTATGGCAGCACATACGCCACGCCGTCCACCTGGCCGACCTTGGAACTGAGCGGGATGGCATCGAAGAACGCGGTATCGAACGCCTCCTGTCCGAACTCCAACATCGCCTTCAAACGCGCCTTTTCGGAGGCAAACTTGCGCCGCCACGGTGCACCGTCCGCATTCACGGTGTCGGTCGCCTTGCCGGCCGTCACGAGGATCGGGTACGGCAACAGGCCGCCGTAGTGGCGAGCCAGCCGTTTGACTTCGTCAGCGGCAAAGCGGTCCTCGGCTCCGGGTTTCGCGGTCAGCCAGACTTGCGTGCCGGCTTCAAAGTCGCGATCGAGTTCCTTGAGCGTGTAGGTGCCGTCCCCCTTCGCACGCCACTCGACCGGCTTCGCGGCCGTGTCGCGCGCGGAGCGACTGATAACAACGATCTCTTCACTGACGACGAAGCAGGAAAGGATGCCGATGCCGAACTGACCGATGAAATCGCCGGTGCGCGTGCCGTCCGCGGCACGCTTGGAACTGAGGCCGATCGTGGCCAGGAACTTATGAACCTCGTCGCCGGTCAGGCCGATGCCGTTCTCGGTGAAGACGATGGCGGGCGGCTTCCCTTTCGGGGCATGGCATTCGATGTGGATCTCCCCCGCATGGCCGGGCTCGATCGCAATGCGCGCGGTGATGGCGTCGACAGCGTTCTGCAACAGTTCACGCACATACACTTCCGGCCCGCTGTACAGATGCTCGGACAGCAGGTCGATGATGCCGCGCAGGTTGATCTGAAACTTGTGTTCCACAACGGGCTCCGATCCAAAGGGCGCACGGCGATCATATCGACCCGTCGGGGCGATGGAAAGCACGCCGTGAAAGTGGTGCGGGGCAACGACAGAGGAAGTGGAACGACAACAGGGACAGCCCCACGCCCTTACATCCATGAGGGCTCGTCATGAACGGCTGTTTCGGGGGTGGCGCCGGCACGCGGTCTAGTGCTCTGTCACAGCATAATTGTCGGGTAATGCTTCGGGTTTTGCAGGGTGGGTGGGGGCTTCGCGGAACCCACCATTGCGGCCGGAAGGTGGGTTCCACAAAGCCTCCACCCACCCTACAAGACGTCGCGCCACCATCGAGGCAACCCTAACTTTTCGCCATGACAAAGCACTAGGCTTCGCAGTGGCTCTCACTGCCCCACGCAAGAGTCGCTTCCGCCAGTTCAGCCTGGCTCTACCCGCAGAGTTCCTTCAATCAGTTTCCGTGACGGATACTACCGATTCTCCCTCTTCGAGCTTCTTGGCGCAGTGGATGGCCCCTTTTCTTCGCCGCAGATGATAACGGCAGTAAGACGAGCGAAAAAGGGAAAAACGACTCTGTATGATGCTGAACGCCGCAAGCGGCTTCATTTCTTCTCTCGCTTCAGCACGAGCATGAAGTTCTTGTCTTCCTTGCTGGTGGTGAAACCGGCGGGCCGTTTGCCGCTCGGGGTGTCGTTCCAGCAGATCTTCAGCGTGTCGCCGTCGAGCTGCAGGATGCCGGGCACGGTCTTGTCCTTGTCCGGGACCATGTTGATCTGGATCGGTTTTTGTGTGGCATCGATCGTGATCGCCGCCGACTTCTCTTCGAGTTTATCGTCCACTTTGAAGTTCACGATCAGTTTGCCGTCCTTGATGGTGACCTTCTGCACGTCCTCGATGAAGTTACCCGGAGGGGCGCTGCCGGCGCGTTCAGCGGAGGCGAGGGTGTAGACGCCTTCGATCTCCTGCAGCACCTTCTTGCTGGCGGCATCATCGGCCGCGTGGGTCATGCCCGCCAGAACTAGCGTGGCTGCAAACACGTACTTCATCAGAAAGCTCCTTGAGGTTCGCCGGGCAACGCCGTCCATTTCGCGCGTGACACCGAATCTTCTCCCGTTACACTACATGGCGACGACAATGCCATCCATCTCATGAGGGACATCAATGCGATTTTCTGCGTTCATGCTCGCCAGCTCGGCCGTTGCCGTGCTGGCCATGGTATCCGCTCTCCACGCGGATGAATCGAAGCCCGAGAAGCTCTGGGTCTTCATCGGCACCGGCGGCGGCAAGATCGCCAAGGGGATCTACCGCAGCGAACTCGACCTGAAGACCGGCAAACTCTCGAAGCCCGAACTCGCGGCCGAACACCCGAACCCGGGCTTCGTGGCCATCCACCCCAACAGCAAGTTCCTGTACGCGATCGGCCGTGTCATGGTCGACGGCAAAGCCACCGACGGCGTCACCGCCTACGCGCTCGATGCCAAGACCGGCGCGCTGACGAAGCTGAACGAGCAGGCCGCGGGCGGCGGTGGGCCGTGCCATGTGAATGTCGACAAGGCCGGCAAGAACGTGCTGATTGCCAACTATGGCAGCGGCAGCGCCAACTGCTTCGCAATCGGCGAAGACGGCAAACTGAAGCCCGGTACCGGCTTCGTGCAGCATGAGGGCAGCAGCGTCAACAAGGGCCGACAGGCCGGGCCGCATGCGCATTCGGTGAACATCTCGAAGGATAACCGCTTCGCGATCGTCGCCGATCTGGGACTCGACAAGCTGCTCGTTTACAAGCTGGATGCGGACAAGGGCACGCTGACGCCGAATGACCCGCCCTCGGCAGCAACCGCCCCGGGCGCGGGCCCGCGGCACTTCGCGTTTCACCCGACCGCGCCGCTGGCGTTCGTCATCAATGAACTCGATTCGACATTGTCCTCGCTGTCGTACGATGCCGAGAAGGGCACACTGAAGACGCTCAAGACCGTTTCTACATTGCCGAAGGACTTCAAGGGCGGCAACTCGACGGCCGAAGTGGTGGTGCATCCGAGCGGCAAGTTCGTCTACGGTTCGAACCGCGGGCATAACAGCATCGCGGGCTTCAAGCTCGATGAGAAGACCGGCGACCTGTCGCTCATCGGCCATGCCACGCAGGACATCAAGACCCCGCGCAACTTCAACATCGACCCGACCGGCGAATACATGCTCGTCGGCAGCCAGGACGGTGCCATCATCAACGTGTTCAAGATCGACCAGACAACAGGTGAAGCGAAACCAACCGGCGAGAAGATCGACGTCGGCGCCCCGATCTGCATCCGGTTCCTGGCGAAGTAGCCGCTGGCGGCGTCGCCTTCCCTCTTTCAAGTGAGATCAACATGACCAACGAATACCTGTTCCCGAAGAAACTGACACGCCGCGACTTCCTCGCCGGCGCGTCGGCAGTGGCCGTCACGGCGATGTTGCCCGGCTCATCGCGGGCCGAGGCCGTCACGATCGGCGAAGGCAAGTCAACTTACACGCTCGACGAATCGTGGGGCAAGCTGCCCAGCGGGATGAAGTTCGGCCTGGGCTGTGCCATCGTCGTCGATTCGAAGGATCGCATCATCGTCACGTCGCGCTCGGCCAGCCCGTGTGTGGCCATTTTCGGTGCCGACGGCAAGCTGCTGGAAACCTGGACCAAGGACTTCTCGGACAAGATCGGCCTGACGCCGCAGGAAGTGGCGGGCACCGCGCACGGCCTGTACCTGAGCAACGAAGGCGGCACCGAGTACCTGTACTGGACCGAGAACGTCGCGGGACCCAAGGACAAGCGGATCGGTGCCCGCGTCTACAAGACCGACATGCAGGGCAAAGTGCTCTTCGAGATCGGCAATGTCGCGAAGGAAGGGGACAAGTCGATCAAGTTCGACTTCACCAACCCGACCGACGTGGCGATCGCGCCGAACGGCGACATCTATGTCGTCGACGGTTACGGCAGCCAGAAGGTGCATCGCTTCGACAAGAACTTCAAACTGCTCAAAACGATCGGCGGCCCGGGCACCGAACACGGCAAGTTCAAGACCTGCCACGGCGTCTGGGTCAACACGCTGAAGAAGGAGCCGGAAGTCTACATCGCGGATCGCGCAAACAACCGGCTCGAAGTGTACGACATGGACCTGGAATACAAGCGCACGGTCCCCGAGATGCGGAACCCGTGCTGCTTCTACCAGTCGCATGGGCAGATCTATGTCCCCGAACTGGGTGCCCGCGTGAGCATCATTGACGCGGATGACAAGGTGGTGGCCCGGCTCGGCGATGGCAAGGACGTGAAGAAGGAAGACCAGGGGAAGGCCGCCGCCAAGTTCGTCACCCCGCATGCGATGTGCGTCGACTCGAAGGGCGATTTCTACATCGTCGAATGGGTCGCCGACGGCCGTGTGCGGAAGTTCAAGCACACCCCGGCGTAAACGAGCGACTTTGAAAACCAAAAGACAAGTGAACCACGAATAAGACGAATACAACGAATGAAGAGCGAGCAGCACCGCGAAAGATTCTGCCGGTCCTATTCGTTTGATTCGACTTATTCGTGGTTCACTTGTCTCTTCTCAATCCTTCAACTTCCATATCTTCGCCGTGCCGTCGCGGCTGCCGGTGACGATCGTTTTGCTGTCGGGTGAGATGTCGATGCTGTAGATGGTGCCGACGTGGCCCTTCAGCGTGCGCAGTTCTTTGCCCGTGGATGTGT
>JBBQII010000315.1:0-5339 GCA_038324795.1 Gemmatales bacterium | reverse complement strand
AGCAGGCTTTCCATGTCGATTCGGCAAACTCCGACTTCATCACTTCGATGGCGCGCCGGACCAGGTAGACGTTGAACTCGGCATCGTCGAACTCGGCAATCGGGTCGGGGGCGGCCAAAATGCCGGTCGCAGCATCGGCGGCGTTGCTTAGCGGGTCGAAGCGGCGGCGGAATTCGTAGCACTTGTTGCGGAAGATGGTCCACAGCCAACCGCGGAACGACCGGCCGGCGTCGTACTCGAAGCGGGGCAACTCGCGAACAAGAATCGCGAACACTTCCTGCACGAGATCTTCCGCCTGCGGCTTGGGCAGGCCGAACCGGACGCTGAACTGATAAAGCAACGGGGTATACAGTTCGACGAAGCGTCGCCAACTGCCTGAGTCCGGGTCGCGACGTAGACGTTCGAGCAGACTGATCGGAGTCGGTACCGTGGACGGAACAGCCATGAGTCTCAACCTGGGATGAAGTGAGGAGTAGGTTGCGAGCCGGTTAACTCCCTTGTCTCGAAATTATGAGAAATGCGGTTCTTCGTCCGCTTCGCGCCTGGTTTTCCACTCGAAGGCCGAACGGATCTGAAGCGGGTTGCAATAGTTCTGCCGTACCTTCAGCCGGTCAAAGATTCGACTTGAGGTCCGGTCCCCGAAGTGAACCTCCGCCCTTCGCCCGTGAACGAGGCGATGCCTTTATGACTGATGTCCCGCCGGGCAAAATGGCCGAACCGTTGCGAAAAGAAAACGGCCGCCCGGAGAAGGTTGAGCCGGCATGGAAGAATTGCTTGCCGTTTTCTTTCTTTTGCGGCCCGGTTTCAGTCCCCGCGTCGGCATCGGTTATCACCTGGCGGCGTCATTATCACCGTGGACGCGCGATTTCCGTTGGGTGCTTGACAGATTTGATGCGTGCGCTTACCCGCTTTGCACGACGACATGCTCTTCATCGATTATCACCATTCGGGCGTCATTATCACCATTCGGGCGTCATTATCACCCGCGCGACCTCATTATCACGGAGGGTGTGGGTGAAATGATAACGACAGTTCCGGCCGTGCAGTGTTGTGGCCGTGGACGTCGGTGAGATGGGGGTTGACATCGTTGCAGCGGAGAACCATTCGGGACATTCAGCGTGCCAGGAAGCATCGTATCGGTTTGAGCCGCACTGCGGAGCGTAGACAGCGAATGCCGATGCTGTCTGTTCGCCTTCGTGAAGAGCCTTCGCGATACCCCTCCCTGACGGTCGGGGTTCGTTAGCGATCGCGAAGAATTCTAACCTTACCGCGCCTTGCGAGGCTTCGGTTCCGGGGTGCGGGCCACGTTTTCCTGGCCGGTGGGGCACTCTTCCAGGAGCGGGCAGGTGGTGCACTTGGGGCGGTCTTCGAGGCAGATGCTCATCGCTTCGGCACTGAGAAGTTCGTAGAAGAGAGGGCCTTTGGCCTTCGGAATGGAATGCTCGATGCTCGAACGGGCGGATTCGAGATTGTCGTCGGCATCAATGACGTGCAGGCGGCGCAATACGCGGAGACAGGGACCGTCCAGCGGGATGGCGTGGCCGCCCAGACCCTGCTGGATCACGCTGGCGACGACGTAGTCGTTGCCGTTGGTCACACGGGCCGGAACGCGGCCGGCTTCTTTCATGCCGGCCTTGGCGATCTCGCTGAGCATGCGCGCGACCTGGCGGGCAGCGTCCTTCAGGCCCTTCTTCGCCAGGTCTTCCATGTCGAAGTTGTACTTGAGTTCAAACCAGTACTGCAGAACGCCGATGATTCGCTGCGACCGCTCGCCGGGGTTCGGGATCTTGCCGAGCACATCTTCGATTTCCTGCGGCGAGGAGACGCGAACTTCGTTCCAGTCGAAGAACCGGGTGCGCAGATTCTTGAAGGCCCGATCGGCATGCTCGCGGGTCGCCCCTTCACGGATGATGGCGTAGAGCAAATGTTCGATGACGGGACGTTCTTCAGTTTCGACGCTACTGTCGAACCGCTTCTTCAGCAGTTTGAGGACCTGTTCGAGTTGAGTCTGTTTGTTGGTCATGGTCGGCATGGCTCGGTTACCTTCCTTGTGTTTGGGCAGGCCATTACACGTGAGGTTTCAGCCTTGAACCTCACTCAGTCGGATTCATCAACGGGCGGTTACCTGCACGGGTCAGGGCGCCGCTTCCTTCGGATGTTCGTCGGCGGGTGCGTCATCCGCCACGACATCTTCCACCAGATCATCATCCACCAACGAGTCATCTACCAGCGATTCATCTTCCAACGGGGCGTCTTCGCGTCCCAGGGCTTCATTGATCAACCGGTTGACTTCAATGGCGTTTTTGGCGCCCTTGTCGTGCACGAACGAGATCATCGGCACGAACTTCGACCGCATGCGTTCGCCCAGTTTCGACTGCACGAAACCGGCCGCTCGCTGCAGGGCGTGCATGCAGGCACTCTGCTGGCCTTCGGTCCCCATGATCGAGACGTAAACCTTCGCATGCTGCAAGTCGCCGGAAACCTCGGCACGGGTCACTGTTACCATCTTGACGCGCGGGTCGCGCAATCCGAAGAGGATGGTCTCACTTGCCACCTCGCGAATCACTTCGGCAACCCGGGCTACTCTGTGTGTTTTCATTCTTTTCGATCAATAGTCATTGGTCATTTGGTCATTGTCGAGAACGGCCGATTCGCATGAGCAGAACTCGGCGATCGGATGTTTCCGCAACGCATCGGCGATCGTGTCGAGCATCGACTTCACCGGCGCGGCCTCGTCGCCCACGGCGGCAATACCCAACACCACCTGCTGGTGATGATCGCGGGCGCCCACTTCAGCCACAGCCACGTTGAAGCCGTTCTTCAACCGTTCCGTGATGCTGCGGACCACCTGTCGCTTGTCCTTCAGACTTCGCGATTCACGGACAAACAGCTTTACTTCCAGCGTGCCTACATGCATTGTCGGGACCGGGCGATGCCCGGTGTTGATGGTTCATGGCGAAGCGGCGTACGCCACCGGCCATGAACCATGTGCAGTCACCTATCGATCCAGCAACGTTCGCTGCACCTGTTCAATACGGTACGCTTCGATGACGTCACCGACTTTGATGTCGTCATAGCCGGCCACCTTCATACCGCATTCGAATCCTTCGCGGACTTCCTTGGCATCGTCCTTGTGCCGCTTCAGCGATTCAAGCGACGCCACCTTCTCGGGCGGCGGGTACACGACCGCGCCTTCGCGGATGACGCGTACCTTGGCCATGCGTTCGATGGTGCCCTGCGTGACGTAGCAGCCTGCAATCGTGCCGACCCGGCTGACCTTGAACAGTTCGCGGATGATCGCCCGGCCGAGGTGGATGACCTCTTCGCGGGGTTTCAGCTTGCCTTCGAGGGCCGCCTTGATGTCCTCGGTCAGTTTGTAGATGATCTGGTACTCGCGGATCTTGATCGAGCGTTCTTCCGCCAGATGCAGAGCCATATCGTCCGGCACCACGTTGAAGCCGACCACGATCGTGTCTTCCGGCGAGGCAAGCGCCAGTTGGACGTCGCTTTCCGTGATGGCACCGATGCCCGCATGCAGCACGCGGACGCGCACTTCGTCGTGGACCAGCTTTTCGAGTTCCTTGCGGATCGCCTCGACCGAGCCGCGGGCCTCGGCCTTGAGCACTACCTTGAGTTCCGCGATCTTAATCTTCGCTTCGCCCAGCTTCTCGAGATTGATTGCTTCGCGGGGCTTGAAGAGGGCTTCCTTCGCCCGCACTTTTCGCTTCTCGGCAATCTCGCCTGCTTTGGCCAGTTCGGTGACCACGTGGAAATGATCGTCCGCGTTCGGCACATCGTCGAGACCCGTGATAACCACCGGCATCGTCGGTCCCGCCGTTTCGAGCGGCCGGCCCAGGTCGTCGTACATGGCCCGGACACGCCCGTAAGACGATCCGCAGATGATGATGTCGCCCTTGTGCAGAGTTCCCTGTTGAATCAGGAACGTTGCCATCACGCCTTCGTTGCCGGACAGATGTGCTTCCAGGCAGGTGCCCATGGCCGGCTTGTGCGAGTTCGCCTTCAATTCCTTCACTTCCGCAACCAGCGACAGCGTATCGAGCAGATCGCCGATGCCGAGCCCCTTCGTGGCGCTCGTCTGCACGAACTGGCAGTCTCCGCCCATGGTGTCGGGGATCAGGCCGAAGCCGTACAGTTGCTGCTCCGTGCGCTTCAGGTTGGCGTCCGGCAGATCGACCTTGTTGATGGCGACGACGATCGACACACCGGCAGCCTTCGCATGGGCGATTGCCTCTTCGGTCTGCGGCATGACGCCGTCGTTGGCGGCGACGACGATCACCGCGATATCGGTGACGTTCGCCCCGCGGGCACGCATCTTGGTGAACGCCTCGTGGCCCGGCGTATCGAGGAACGTGATCGGCTTGCCGTTGTGGATGACACGCCAGGCACGGATCACCTGTGTGATGCCGCCCGCTTCCGTATCCACCACGTTCGACTTGCGAATGCGGTCCAGCAGCGACGTCTTGCCATGGTCGACGTGACCCATGATCGTGACGACCGGGGCCCGCGGTTCCAGCTTGCTCTCGTCGCCAACCGCCTGCTTGTGTTCTTCGAACAGATCGTCTTCGGCACTCTTCTGCTTGATGATCTCGAACTCGACGCCCTTCTCGGTCGCAATCAGTTCGGCCGTGTCAGTGTCGATGTTCGAATTGATCGTGAACAGCGTGCTGGTCAGATCCTTGAGCTTGAATACCAGCTCGGCCACCTTCATACCGATCGCTTCGGAAAGCGAGCGTACGGTGATCGGCAGCGTGATCGGCACCTTGCCCTTGCGCTCGACAGTGCCAGGCAGGCGCATGCGCTTCTTGAGCATTGCCGCGCGCCGGCCGCGCTTGCTGCCGAACTCTTCTTCGCTGATGTCGACCTGGCCGCCCTGAATGACGACGTCTTTCTGGCGGACCTTGCGTTGTTCCTGTCGCTTAGCACGATCGGCATGGCGGACGTCGCGACCGACGATCTTGCCGGGGCCGTGCTTCTTCTTGCCGTCCTCGTCGGTCTCCTCGCCCTCGTCCGGCTTGCCCGGGACTGCCGGACCTGCCGGTCCGGGAGGGGGCGTTTTCTTCAGCACGTCCGTGACGGAACGGCCTTCGCGAAGCGCCTGCAGCTGTTCTGCGGTGAATTTCAGCGGGCCGGCGGTACCCGGCTTCTTATCGCCGACGGGTGGCGTTCCCGGGCGCGGCGCCTGCGCCTGGCCCAGCGGCGGACGACCGTCAGGCCGACGATTGCGATCGAGAGGCGGGCGGTTCGGACCTCCGGCATTTCCGGGGCCGCCCGGTCCACCGCCTGGTGCCCGCTGGATCGGCGGCGCGACGCCAGGTCGG
>JBBQII010000314.1:0-5359 GCA_038324795.1 Gemmatales bacterium | reverse complement strand
CTCGAACATCAACATGCTGCGGCCATGCGCGTGCAGATAGTCGGAGAGTTTCTTCAGCCGGCCGGCCTGGCGGGCGTTCAACGCGGGGTCGCCTTCCGGGTTGAAGCGAACGAGGACTTTGCAGAAGGTCGGGTTGAACAGTTCGATATGCTTGGCGAAGTCGTCGCCGTACTCGAAGTCGAACTCGTCCTGCCCGCTCTTCTCGGCGGGGCAGGCGGTGGCGTAGCCGCGCGCGGCGGCATCGCGCAGGATGTCCGCCCCGAACTGCTGATCGACGAGAATGCCTGCTTTATCGGCAGGGACACCGCCGGCCACGGCTGCGAGGAATCCTTCGTAGATCACCTGTTTCGCATGCGCGATCTGCGTTGTCTGCTCTTCGGTGAGCGGTTCGTGCCAGCCGAACATCTTCGTTTCAAACGAACCGCGATGATCGAACGGAAGAATGTAGAGTGGCTTGGAAAAACCGCGGGACATGACTAGGCCTCCGGGCAGCGGGGGGAAGAACGGTGAGTCGCCCGCTGGTATCAGGGTAGGGCGGAACGGTGTGATGGGGAAGGGGCAGCAGGCGGGTGATGCCGCACGCGGGCATTCACAACATCCTTCTAACAGGGAGTCTGCCTTGGTATACTGGCGGCTGCACCAGTTACTCCACTGAAGGAAGCTGCATGGCTCGGCTGCGCATTGTTCCGCTGGGAGATCAGGCCGCGCTCGCGTATGCCGCGAACGAGTCGGCCGCGGTGCGCCTGGCCGCGGCGATCCGCTGGGCCGACTGGCCATGGCTGCTGGACGTGGTGCCCGCCTATGCCAGTGTCGGCATCCACTTCGATGCGGAACAGACAACCTATGCCGATGTCGCTCGCGCGCTGCACGCGCTGAAGGTCGGTCCCGCCACGGCGAAGAGCGGGGCACGCCGGTACGTTATCCCCTGCTGCTACGAGATGGGCCCCGACCTGGATCATGTCGCCAAGGCGACGAAGTTGAAGCCGGAGAAGATCATCGCCCTGCACACGGGGCAAGACTTCAGTGTCTACGCGGTCGGTTTCGCACCCGGGTTCCCGTATCTGGGGTACCTGCCCGAACAACTGACAGGCGTGCCGCGGTTGGCGTCGCCGCGGCTGCGTGTACCTCCCGGCAGCGTCGGACTGACCGGTCGGCAGACCGGCATCTATCCGTTGGAACGGCCGGGCGGCTGGAGCCTGATCGGCCGGACGCCGCTGAGGCTGGTCGACGTCGCGGAAAACTTTTTCCCGCTGCGCGTGGGCGATACGTTACGATTTGATCGGATCGACGAGGTGCGGTATCGTGAGTGGGAAGGGCAGCGGCTGAAGGTCGCGGAACCTTCCGCCGCGGCGAGCGTCTAATAGGGAAAGTTCCTCTCTCATCATCGCTCCACGAACCAGGTGAAGCAAATGTCGAAGCATCGAATCGCGACAATCGTATGCGTTATCCTCCTGGGCGGGGGCATCACGCTGCTGGCCGCGCCGACGCGCGAAGAAGCTGAAGTGGCGAAGTACGCCGGCACGTTGAAATCGGGCACGACCAAGGAAAAGGTCAGCGCGCTGAAGGAACTGGGCCGGCTGGGACGCATCAACGTCAGCCTGACGAAGGCCGCCGTGCCGGATATCGTCAAGGCACTCGACGACAAGGACCCGAAGGTCCGGGCCGAGGCGGCGCATACGCTCGGTGCGATCGACCCGGAAGACAAGGCGACGGTCGTCTCGAAGCTCGTGAAGATGCTGAAGGATGAGAAAGACCTGGTCGTTAAAGAAGGGGCCGCGTTGGGCCTGGGAGCGATGGGCTCGGCCGCGAAAGATGCCCTGGGGCCCCTGCGGGATGCCCAGAAGGCCGCCGACAAGAAGGATGCGAAAACCTACCAGGCCGCGATTATGTCAATTACGGGCAAGACGAAGTAGGACGCTCGCCCCGACTTACTTCTTCGGCAGTTCCGCACCCATGGCGGACTGCAGGTGGTTCAGCGACCGCCAGTACTCGGCCCGCACGCTGATAGATGCCTTGACGTGTTCCCGGAACTTACGCCGGGCGTCCAGCCATTCCAGCAATTGCAGGCCGCCTTGCTTATATGCGGCCTCAATCTTGTCCCGCTTGCGCAAGCAGCCGGCGACGACCGCGCACAGACCGCAAGGCTCAAGCCCGCGCGCAGTACCACGGAACAAGGTGATTCCCCCGAATCAGGAGCGGGGATACCGTGCGTTGGCGGCGCCGTCAAAAAGCTTTTCGACTCAAGCTGGGCAAACTTTGCCGCCGATAACGATTGTGATGCGTCGTCGAACCCACCAACTCCTGATTATCACACTGCTGCTGGCCGGCACGGCAGCCGGCTGCACGCGCAAGTTTTACCGCAAGCGCACTGACGACGATGTCGTCGGCCTGCTGACGGAGAAGAACCAGAACCCGAACTGGCTTGTCGAAAGCTGGTACATCTATCCCGACCAGCGGGCCCGCTTCAGCGACAACAGCAACCCCGACAGGCCGCCCAAGCCGCCGGATGATCTGGCTTCGTACATCCTCTCGCCTGACTCGCAGCCGCGCCATCACACCAAGCTGATGGAATCCAGCATCTATCTGAAGTACCTCGAGACATGGGATCTCGAGAACCGGGCAAAGCTCACGCAACGGCCGACAGTCGCCCGCGCCCAGGCAATCGACTATGCCGATATCTCGGAGGAGACCGCGAGCACCTTCGAAAGTGTGCTGAAAAGCAACTGCAAGACCTACATGATCAACCTCGAACAGTCGGCCGAGTTGGCCCTCTTCAACAGCCGGGAGTACCAGGACCGCCGCGAAGACTTGTACGCCGCCGCACTGCCCCTCACGGTGGAACGGTTCTCGTTCGTTTCGCAGTTTTTCGCCACCCAGTTGGCCGTGCGCGAAGCCACCGGATCGCAGACACCCGAAGGAAAGGGCAACCGCTGGCGGCTGGACACTGCAAACGGCTTCACGAAACTGTTTCCCAGCGGGGCGACGCTGCTGCTGCAACTGGCGAACAAGCTGGTCATCGAGATGGGCTCCGGCGGCCGGGTGACCACCGGGGCGTCGAACCTGACGCTCGAACTGGCTCAACCGCTGCTGAAGGGCGGCGGCTACGCGGTGACGATGGAGCCTTTGACTCAGGCGGAACGCGACCTGTTGTATGCCGTGCGCTCGTGGGCACGCTTCCGCAAGATCTACTACACGTATCTGGCCGGCGGGCTCGACAACCTGTTCAACTCGCCCTACAGTTACGCCGGCCTGAGCCTGCGCGGCATCGGGCCGACGCTGTCCGCCGGCGGGCAGGGCTACTACCCGACGCTGCTGCTGAGCTTTCTCGAAAAGAACGAAGTCGACAACATCGCCGGGCTCGAGCGTTACTGGAAGGTGTACCAGGCGTTCGAGGAAGGTGGCGACGTCTCGCGCCTGCAGGTCGATCAAGTCGAGCAGAACCTGCTGAACGGCCGCAGCCGACTGCTGCAGCGCCGGCTTGAAGTGCAGAACGGCATCGACAATTTCAAGCTGCAGCTCGGCCTGCCGACACCGTTGCCGCTCGAACTGGACGACAGCCCGATGCAACCGCTGGCCCGGCACATGGCACGCTTCAACATCGTCCGCGACGAGTTTGACGCGATCCGCAAGGCCGCCAGCGACGTGCCGGATAATGTCCGCCGGCCGATGCTGCTGCTGGGCGGCGGCCTGTTGTCGCTGATGCCGATTGACCTGCCGATCCGACCGCGGCTGGCCAAGTTCTTCACTGACTCGCCGGCCGTGCGCGGGACAGTGTTCCAGAAGAACATCATGCGCCGCTGGCAGCGCTGGGAGAAACTTGACGACGACGCCATGCGCATCGAGCAGACAAAACTTGGCGATGAGCAGCGGGATATCCTCGGTCGTAAAGCCCGGCTGGAAGTCGAGAACAAGCGACTGCCTAAAGTTGATGAAGACCGGCTCAACTATCTGCGCTCCGAAATGAACATCGGCCGGTTCGAGGCATCGCTGCGGCGCTATGAGCGCAAGCCATGGCTGAAAGAACCGCCCGCCCGCATGGCCCGCGAGCAGGACAGCGTGTTCCGCGACGCGATCAACTCGTTCAACCTCACGATCGGCGAAGCGCGCGAAGAACGTCTCGGCGGTATTCGGCTGGCCTGGCCTCAGTTGCCGGGGGTCGTGGTCGAATCGGTCGACCTGCTCAAGAGCGATCTCGATCAATCGCAGACCGTGGCGGCGCAGGTGGCGCTCAACAGCAGGCTGGAGTTGATGAACGCCCGCAGCCAACTGGTCGACGCCTGGCGGCAAATTGCCGTGCGGGCCAATGCCCTGATGGGTATACTGACGGTAGGATACCAGTACGAAGGCCTTTCCGCACCCGGTGACTACAGTCCGTTTGCCGTCGGCGGCAGCGCCAGCCGGCACAAACTGCAGATTGCCGGCGAGCTGCCCCTGGTGCGGCGTGTCGAGCGTAATGAATACCGTACATCGCTGATTGCATTCCAACGACAGCGTCGCATCCTGATGGCGACGGAAGATTTTATCCTGAATGATGTGCGTACCGACTTACGGCAGTTGCGTGTACTGGCCGAAAACTATAAGATCCAGCAACGCGCCGTGGAAGTGGCCTATGCTCAGGTGGAAAACTCCCTCGACGTGCTGCAAGCTCCCCCCGACCCCCGCACGCTCGCTGGCGGCCAGACTGCCGGCAACGCGGCTGCCCTGACCCAGCAATTGTTGAACGCCCAGAATTCGCTCCTGCAGGCTCAGAACAATCTGTACACGGTGTGGGTGAACTACCTCATTGCCCGGATGACGTTCCACCGCGACCTCGAAATGCTTCCTCTCGATCCGCGCGGAGTGTGGCTTGATGAATACTCTCCCGACGTCAATGCTGGAAACGAAGCCGAAGGTCCCGCACGAGAATCACTCGAGCGGATCCCCTGGCCAGTCCCGGCCGCTGGGCTCGGTCCCGCCGCTCCCCGACGGCTCAATGAACTCCCACTCCCCGAACCCATTGGAACCGGACCGCGCTGGGAAAAAGCGAAACAGTAAGTGGGTCGGGCCGGCGATCCTGCTCGCCAGCGTCCTGCTGGTCGGCGGCGGCATCGGTATCATCATGACGTTTGCCGGCGACTCGAAGGGCAGCCATCCCGATCTGCTGCTGCACACCGTCAAGCGCGAAACGCTGGCGGTCAGCATCATCGAACGCGGTACGCTCGAATCATCTGAAAATCGCGACGTCACTTGCCGAGTAAAGGCGTCAAAGGGCGGCAACTCTTCGACCACGATCAAGTGGGTCATCGACGACGGCACCCGTGTCGACCGCGGCCAGCACATCATGACGCTCGACCCCGCGGCTCTCGAGGCCCAGCGGAAA
>JBBQII010000313.1:0-5364 GCA_038324795.1 Gemmatales bacterium | reverse complement strand
ATGGCTTCTTCCCGCAGGTGGAACGCACCGCAGAACCGGGACGGAGCGCCCGCGCCGGCCTGCAGGAGATGGGCCTGCCGTACGTCGGCGACCCGGCCGTGACGAAGCATCTGGCAGCGTTCCTCAACAAGCAGTTGCCGGACGGCGAAGTGCCCGACGCAATCCTGTTCAACGGCGGTGTATTCCAGCCTTCGATACTACGCGACCGCCTGATCGACGTCATGCGGCCCTGGTACGACCGCCCGGGACAACCGTGGCAGCCGCTGGTACTGGCGAACCCGTCGCTGAACCTGGCCGTTGCATGGGGGGCAGTTTACTTCGGTTGGCTGAAGCACTCCGGCGGCAAACGCATCGGTGGCGGCATCCCCCGCTCCTACTACATCGGTGTGGATGCCCAGACGACCGACAGCGAAGGAAAACGCAACGTACTGTGCGTAGTTCCGCGACGACTGGAAGAAGGCGAGCAGATCGATCTGCCGAAACCGGTGCTCGAGTTGGCACTCGGTCAGCCGGCCATGTTCCCGCTGTACACGTCGACTGTGCGCGGGGACGACAAGCCGGGCGACCTGCTGGCCGTCAGTCCGGAGCAGTTGCTGCAGCTGCCGCCGCTCCACACCATCCTGCGCGGCGGCAAGCGGGCCGGGGCCAAGCGAGTGCCGGTCACGCTGGCGGCCCGCTGCACCGAGATCGGCACCCTGGAACTCTGGTGCGTTTCGCGCGAGGGGGACAACCGCTGGCGCCTGGAATTCAATGTCCGCGACATCGTCAAGGACTCATCGGACGGCGAGCGCCAACCCGGCGAAGAAGGGGTCACCGACGTGTGGCCCGAAGCCCAGGTCCAGGCTGCGGCCACCGTCGTCCGGCAGGTCTACACCAGTGCCGAGCCGCAGGCGGTGCGCGATATCAACAAGAACCTGGAAGCCGCACTCGATGCATCGCGGAGCGAATGGCCGACCGGCCTGTGCCGACGCCTTTGGGAGTTCGTGGAAGAGACGGCCGGCGACCGTGCCCGCAGTGCCCAGCACCTGCAGCGCTGGTACCATCTGGCGGGCTTCTGCCTGCGGCCCGGCTTCGGAGATTCGCTCGACCGCTATCGCATCGAACAACTCTGGAAGCAGATCGCCTCCCCGTTCAAGGCGGGGCAGGGAATCGCCGCCGGGCAGGCGGAAGGCGGGGCCGACTACTGGATCATGTGGCGGCGGCTGGCGGGCGGCTTGAACCAGTCGTACCAGCAGACGTTGTTCAACCGTCTCAAACCGATCCTGCTGCCGGCCAAGGGCAAGCAGGTCGTCAAGCCCGGCGCGAACGAATACGCCGAGATGTGGCGCGCCGCCGCCGCGATGGAACGCCTCGACGTGAAGCTGAAGCAGCAACTGGGCGAAACGTTGCTGAAACAGGCGTCGCGCAGCCCTGTCCCCACTTACGCCTTCTGGGGCCTGACCCGGTTGGGGGCGCGCGTGCTGCTGTATGGGCCGATGAACACGATCCTGCACCCGAATACCGTCGAACATTGGCTCGACCAGTTGCTCGAGTTCACGCCAGGCAACGACAGCGAACGCAACGCCTGGGCGTTCTGTCTCTCGCAATTGGCCCGCATGTCCGGCCAGCGGGCACTTGACGTGGATGACGATCATCGCCAGCGCGTGCTGAACGTGCTGCGCCCGCTGACGATCCCCGCCGCATGGGTGAAGATGGTCGAGGAAGTCGTCGTGATGGAAGGGGCCGAGCGATCGCAGATGTTCGGCGATTCCCTGCCGATCGGCCTGCGGCTCGCGGGTGGGTGATTTCAGCTTGCGGTTCAACAACAGATCAGTTGAAATAGGTACATGTTAAGAAAGACCTACCTGCCACCCCCTGATCTCGAGTACCCCGAATCGGATGGTGAGCCCATCGCCGAGAGTACACTTCAACTGCGCTGGATCTTCAGGCTCTACGGCGGCATTTCGGCGTTGTTCGAGGACGATCCGAACGTGTTCGTCGCCAGCGACCTGTTCTGGTACCCGGTCAAAGGTGAACCCGAAACAGTGACGGCCCCTGACCTGATGGTGGCGTTCGGCCGGCCACAGGGAGAGCGCCGTTGTTACAAGCAGTGGGAAGAGGACGACGTCGCGCCGCAGGTGGTCATTGAGGTGCTGTCGCACAACAACCGGTCCGGAGAAATGAGCCGGAAGTTCGAGTTCTACGACCGTTTCGGCGTCGAAGAGTACTTCATCTGGGACCCTCATCTGATTACCGTCGAGATCTTCGTCCGCACGAATGGCCGTTTGCAGGCAGTAAAAGACGTCAAGACGTTCCGTTCGCCGCGATTGGGGATCAGCTTCGAGTTGACCGTCACGGATCTGATCGTGCGAACCGCAGACGGCGGCCGCCTGCTGGATTATCGTGAAGTGTTGCAGCAGCGAAAATCGGCGGAGAACGATTTGGAACTGCAGCGGCAGGCGACACAGCAGGTGCAGTTGCGGGCGGAAATGGAGAAAGCCCGCGCCGAACAGGAAAAGCTCCGCGCCGAGCAGGAGAGTTCCCGCGCTGAACAGGAAAAAGCCCGCGCTGATAAACTGCTGGAAAAACTGAAGCAGCTCGGGATCGATCCGTCTTCGCTCGATTGATGGTTGAAACATCTGCTTTTCCGATGTCGCCCGTCGGCTGCCACGGCTATACTGCGGTCCCCGCCTGAAAGTTCGAGACTCTCCCCATGTTGCAGTTCTTCGACAATGGCAGCCGCCTGTGCGACGGCATCAACCGCCGAGAGTGGCTTCGCATCGGCGGCTTCTCGCTGGGCGGGGCGGCCATCAGCGCCCTGCCCGCGCCGCGCCTGCGGGCCAACAGCCCACGCAGCTTCGGCAAGGCCAAGTCGGTCATCATGCTGATGTACCTGGGTGGTCCGCCACAGCACGAATCGTGGGATCCGAAGCCGGATGCCCCCGAGGAAATCCGCGGCATCTTCGGCACCATCCCGTCGGCAACACCGGGCCTGCGCGTTGGCGAACTGATGCCACTGACGGCGAACCTGACCGACCGCATTGCCGTGCTGCGTGCCGTCACCACTCGCGACAACGCACACTCCGCCAGCGGTTACCAGATGCTCACGGGTGTGCCGCATCAGCCGATGAATCAGGAAAATGCCACGCCCCGCGCTCCGAACAACTGGCCGAGCATCGGGGCGCTGGTGCGCTACCTGCGACCGGCCGTCGGCAAACTGCCCTCTTCAATTGTCCTGCCCGACCACATCTGGAACGACGGCAGCATCCCCTGGCCGGGGCAGGATGCCGGGTTCCTGGGGCACAAGCACAATCCTTGGTTGATTCATTGCGACCCCAGCGACGCGAACTTCCGCATCGAGGCGATGAGCCTGCCAAAAGAAGTGGCTGTGGATCGATTCAACGATCGCCGAACGCTGCTGGAACAACTTGACCGCCATCTTGATGGTTTGAACCACTCGATCCCGATTGAAACGCAGCAGGCCGATCAACGCAAGGCGTTTGAATTGCTCG
Source organism: Gemmatales bacterium (assembly GCA_038324795.1). GTDB lineage: Bacteria > Planctomycetota > Planctomycetia > Gemmatales > Gemmataceae > JAIOQJ01. Next base: position 1,873 of record JBBQII010000313.1, on the reverse strand, counting down.
GCACCGGGGCATCGCGAGCGGCGTTCGACCTCGGACAGGAATCGCCGCGCACGCGCGATCGCTATGGCCGGCACCGCTTCGGGCAGAGCACACTGCTGGCCAGGCGGTTGGTCGAAAATGGCGTGTCGATGGTACAGGTTAACTTCACCCGTGTGGCGGGAAAGCCGAACAACGGTACCTGGGACACGCATGCGAAGCACAGCGAATCGATCAAGGATTTTCTGATGCCGATGATGGACCAGACCTACTCGGCACTCATCGATGATCTCTCTGCCCGCGGGTTGCTCGATGAAACGCTCGTCGTCTGGTACGGGGAGTTCGGCCGTACGCCGAAGTTCAACAAGAACGGCGGCCGCGACCACTGGGGAAGCTGCTTCTCGATCGCACTGGCAGGCGGCGGCATCAAGGGCGGCGTCGTGCACGGCACCTCGGACAAGAGCGCGGCATTTCCGGTCGATGGCCGGGTCGAAGCGCCCGATCTGCTTGCCACCATCTTCCATTGTCTCGGCCATGCCCCCGACACTGAAATCCGCGACACCGTCGGCCGACCGATGCCGCTCTGCCGCGGTCAGGTGATCGACGCCATTGTTTAAGAGAGCGATTGATACATGGGAATGGAGAAAACCGTACCGTTCACTGGAGTGGCACCCGCTTGGACCGACATCCAGCGCGAGGCCGCCTCCTCGGGATTGCCGCTGCAACTGCGCATGATCGACGGCCTGCCTGCGTTTCCGGATGAAGTGCCGGAAGACGGCTGGCAGGAACTGCGTGTCAGCGGCAGCGCGGGGATGATGACACTGCGGCGGGGTGACAACGCGCTGGCAGTGGTGGTGTGGGGCAATGCAGACGCTGACATGGTACGCGAGTCGGCGGTGCTGATTGAGGCGGTGCGCGTCGCGGCCGGGGGCTGACCAATTCGTAGAGTCAACATCCGCTCAGCAGATATCGCATGACCGAAAGAAGTCCGGAACCGATCGATAACGAACAGCAACGACGTCGAAAATCAAGAGCCCTGCACATTGCCAGATCTCTTGGTTTTGTAGGACGAGTCGAGTATCGTCACGTGTACGCACCGACGGGAGGCGCGCAATATTGCCGCGGGATCGAGCAAGGGTCGGATCTACTGTGGCTGATCGCAGATGCGTTTGAACGAGATGCGTCGGGCGACGATTTCACACTTCGTTCGATCATTGCTCATGAACGTGGTCATCAGTTGCTTGCCCGGCACCCTCGACTGAGCAAACTACAGCGACGGATGGGTGAGGCAACTGAAGAGTTTCTTGCGTCGATCATCGGTGCCTGGATCTGCGGTGACGGAACCGACCGTGATATGCTGATAGAGAAAGCAGCAGTTGATCTGCTGAATGCAGGGATGTCCGCTGAGGACGCGACGCGACAGACTAATACCCGGTGGGAACTATTGGGAGAAATCCTGTGGCCGGAAGAAAAACGCTACGAGAGATTCGCGAACAACTGGCCAAGGCAAAGCAGCAACCCGCCTCATCAACGGTCGATGAACACGAATGCGAAGTGGCAATTGAGCTTGAGAGGATTGCGAGCGAATTGAAACAGAGTATTCTTGCTGAGCGAGCCTGCGCCTTGCCGGCGATGAATCAAGAATCGCCCGGAAGCCGATTGCTTCCGGATCAACAGTAGCGACTCACTGTTCTTCAAAAGCGATGAACAAAGTATTCGAGCAGAAGTCTTCAGAAGATTCTTCAAAATCAAGCTCTATGCCTGCGTGGCGCTCAACGATGCACGATCCGCCGTCGCAGACACCACCCGCTTCCTAAATACACGAACATGTAGATGCCCACATAACGAATCACCCCCGTCTCGTAGATCACGGTCCCATTCAGCACGATGAACACAC
>JBBQII010000312.1:0-5382 GCA_038324795.1 Gemmatales bacterium | reverse complement strand
CGTCAGGTAAACTGCTTCCGGCCGATCCAGCGATTCCGCGTCTTTGGCGACGATGATGATCGCCCCCGAAGGCAATCGCAGTGCGGGTGCATCTTTCTTCGGAGTCTGGGCATCGATCGGCACGGCAACGAGGCCGGCGATCAACAGACACAGCATCAGGATGCGGAAACAGGACCCGCCCGGGAGATGCATCACGTTTACCTGGCCGAGGGACATGCTCGCCTACCCTCACCAGTATACCCGGTCCGCGTGACCGCTGCCGAGTGCCTTTTCGATTCATTCGGAACCGCGGCCATCGGCGGTGACGGTTATGCCGGTTCTGCCGATGCCAACACGAAGCGTGCGATGAGCGAGCCCAGGCGCGGGCGGATGACGGCCATGATGTCCAGCACATCATGATGATGGAGCGACCCTTCGCTCAGGCCCGCGCCGCGATTGGTGATGGCCGAGATGGCGGCCACTTCCATTCCCTGCGCCACGGCCGTTTCCGCCTCGAAGGCAGTGGACATGCCGACCGCGTCGACACCCATCGCCTGCATGGCGCGGATCTCGGTGGGCGTTTCATAGCAGGGACCAGTCACGGCGGCATAGACTCCGCACAGAAGTTGCTCACCCATTTCACCGGCTGCCTTCGTGAGGCGGTCGATCAGCACGGGCGAGTACTTGCTGGGACGCGAAGGGCCGGGACCGTGAATGCCGTCCGGCCGGGGAGATTTCCAGGCGTCCGGTCGCTGCAGGAACAGGTCATCGCGCAGGATCATCATCGTGCCCGGTTCAAGTGCGGGATGTATCCCTCCTGCGGCATTTGTCAGCAGCACGGTTCGGATGCCGAGTTGTGCGGCCAGGTTGATGGGGGAGGCGACCTTGTCCCATGCGTGGCCTTCGTAGAAATGCAGCCGGCCCTGGAATACAAGGATGGGAACGCCATGAAGTTCCCCGACGACGATCTTGCCGGAATGACCCGCCACGGTCGGAACGCCCAGACCCGGTACCCCGGCGAATTCGATCGAACCAGCGACGTTCAGTTCCGTGAGTACCGACGATTGACCGGAGCCGAGCACCACGACCATGCGCGGGCACAACTGACGGACGACATCATTGAACGCAGCAAAGGTGGTCACGGCAATCAGTCATCCTCACTCTTGTTCAATAACCGTTCCCGGGCGCGGATGGCCAGCAACACAAGATCGGCGCAGGTTTCTTCGCCCAGCAGGAACGAATTCAGCACCATGTGATAATCATGCAGATCACCCGTACGCCGGTTATACGTCTTCACCAGGAATTCGGCGCGCTGCTCATCACGATCACGCACTTGCTCGGCCGCTTCGTCGCGCGTCCGCCGCAGCAGTTGCGACATATAGGCAATGCGATCCTCGATCGGTGCGAACACGCGCACGTGCAGTGAAGACTCACGCGGCAGCAGATAGCCCGCCCCGCGGCCGATAAGGATTACCCTGCCGCGTGCCGCCAGTGTCAGGATCAACCGCGGCATCTCGTCGATCTCGCCCCCCGCTGAGACGATCTGTTCGTCGCGCAGCCGGGCCACTTGGCCATCGACCCACCCGGCCGCGTCGGGCGGTACGTCCGCAAGCACATGCGCCCGCGCCGACTCGTTGCCGGATAGAAACTCCAGCAACTCCTGCGTATACACCTGCCAGCCAAGCCGTTTGCCCAGCCGCCGGGCGATACTGCCGCCGCGTGCGCCGGCTTCCCGGCTGATCGCCACCGTGACACCCAGCGGTGCCGACAACACAGCCGCCGGCTCACGGTTGCCCTGATTGCCGTGCAGCGGCGGTTCGAAAAGTTCAGCAGTGTTTCGCGGAGTGATGATCATGGTCTCAACAGTTGTCAGTTGTCAGTTGTCAGAAGGGCAGGAAGTCGTTCTTGTCCGGGAACTGACAACCGACAACTGACAACAATGTTACGCATCATCCCGATACTCCGTTCGGGAGAACAAGTACATACCCGCGGCGGTGATGACGACCGTCACGCCGATCAGGACCAGCCAGGCAACGCGGTCGCTGACGGGGACGAACAGCGACGCCGATTCGACCGGCACATTGCTGTCGCCCGCGGCGGAGTACATCAGGCAGCGGGCGTAGTAATTGATACTGAATCGTTTCACCGTGCCCGGCACGGGAAGCTCGCTCAGAATCGTTTCGAAGAAGAACGCGTATAACAGTCCGACGATCGCGGGGCGGGGAAACAAAGCGGCAATCATGTGAAACACCGCAGTGAACGCCAGTGTGGCGGCGAGTACCGCCGGCCAGTAAAGTTGCAGCGCCTCGCGCCCGACCCGGCCGCTGCACAGACAGATCAACGCGAAACCACCGAGATTCAGCAGGATACACCACGGCAAAACCGCGAAGAACTTCGCGAGGTAGATTCCCCAGCGTGGGATCGGCCGGGTCATCAGCCAGATGAGCGACCGGTTCTCGCGGTCGGAACCCAGGGCACTTGTGGCGAACGCAAGGTTCCAGAGAGGCAGCAGGAAACCGAGGAAGATGAAAAACACCATCCAGCGGGAGTAGACCGCCAACGGGGCGCTCTCCTTCTTCATCAACTGCACGGCCGGCGAACTCTCGATGACCGGAGCCGCCATGCCGCCCGCGACGAACTCGACCAGACGCACATGGCTGCGGCGGATGCGCTGCTCGGTGCGGTCCCAGCCGAAGCGCACGGTAACCAGGGCCGTCACCATGCAGGTCAGCACCAGCAACCCGACCGCGATGCGCACCATCTGCTTCAAGCGTGCCAATTGCCGGAAGCTGAACACGATTAAGTACAGCCATGCGCGAAACGGGGTGGGCGCGATGGAAGGGGATACGATCATGCCGATATCCTACGAAACAGACGAGAAGGCGACGCCGCGAACGGCTTACGTTTTGCCGCTGCCGCCGAGCAGGTAGCCGAGGATCGCGTGGGCCGAGTCGTCGAGCGCTTCAAGATGCGATACGTTCAGGTTCTCGTCAACGACCATGCGCGTGACTTCGCGGAAGAACCGCTTCGGGTTCTTCGCCCGCACGATCAGTGATTGCAGGTTCCCTTCGCGGTACAGCACACGCGGTTCGAGTTCCACGCCGACTACATCGGGTGAACGCACCAGCAGGGCGGCCAGGCTCCGCGGTTCATCGGTGTCGATGCGGATCGTCAGCGGTTGATCGTCGAGCAGGTCGCGGATCTGCGTCAGCGTACCAACTGCGGCGATACGCCCCCGCGCCATGATCGTCACCTGATCGGTCAGTTTTTCGAGTTCTTCCAGTTCATGGCTGGAGATTAACAGGCACTTCCCCTGTGCCGCCAACTCGCGAAACAGGTCGAGCATCTCCTGCCGGCCGATCGGGTCAATGCCCGAGAGCGGCTCATCGAGAATCAGCAGGATCGGTTCATGCAGCAATGCCTGCGCCAGCTTGATGCGCTGCCGCATCCCCTTCGAGTAGCCGCGAAGTCGGCGGTCGGCGCGGTCGGCCATGCCGACGCGGGTCAGCATTTGATCGGTCAGCGCGTGGGCATCGGCTTTGCTGAAGCCGCAGAGACGGGCCATCGAACGAACGAACTGCCGGCCGGACATGTCCTCATAGAACGCGTCAATGTCCGGGCAGTAGCCGACGTGGCGTTTCGCCTGCCAGTTCCATGCATCCACGCCCTGCACGGCCACGCTGCCGATGTTCGGCTTCAGTTGACCGGTCGCCAGGCGCAGCAGTGTGCTCTTCCCCGCGCCGTTGGCACCCACAAGGCCGGTAATGCCGGGACGCAATTCCAGCGAGACATGATTCACGCCGATGACCGGGCCATACCATTTGGTGACCTGGTCGAACATCAGGACGGGCATTGCGGAATTCGGAATGCGGATTTCGGAATTCGGAATGGAAGATAGCTCCTTGTTAATTGAATCGGCGTTTTGCACGGTCGTTTACCCCTCGTTCAAATGCCGAACCCGTCATGAACGACTGTTCCTAATGCTTTAATCCGAATTCCGCATTCCGAACTCCGCATTCAAGAAACGATCTCCACGGCCCGGATGCGCCGGTGCAGATACAGCACGCACACGATGCAGATGACGGCGACGGCCAGGGCGGCGTTCTCATAGGCCGGCTGCAATTGCGTGGAGGGCAGCAGTTCGGCGTGGTCTTTTCCCATGATCCACATACCGGTCAGGTACATGTTGTTCCAAAGGTCCATGAGCCGCCAGCCGGGATTCATGCCCAAGCCATCGACCAGCCAGCGCTGCAACATCCGGCCGAGGATAAAGATGGTGATCCAGATCATCACCATCGGGATCGTCTTGCGCAGCCAGGTTGCCGTGGCCATCAACACCAGCGACAGTGTGACTGTCAGTACGGCGCCGTAGCCGAGGATGCCCAGCAGCAACCGCGATTCATCGAAGAAGTAGTCAAAGTTCTCGCGATTATCGATGAAGCCGTACTCGATGAACAACAGCAGGCATGGAGCCGTTGTCATCATGTTGATCAGAACACCGATCGCCAGGCACTTGCCGAGAACATAATGCCAACGGCTGATCGGCTTCGACAGGTAGAACGGCAGACTGCCATAATGAAAATCATTGCCGATCAGCACGGACCCGGCAAATGCAAGAATAATGACGACGATGTAACCTTCGAACCACAGGAAGTTGCCATACGTGTCGGATGAACCGTTCAACTGCATGGCATTTCGCAGGCGCTTCATCAGCGTCTCGGGCTTCAAGTTGCGGGTGAACACACCGCCGAGTCGCAGATTCTCCTCGCCCAGCTTCTGCTCGAGAAATACCTGCAGATACTGGCCGAAGAAGTAGAACAGGAAGATCAGCATGCTGAGGCCGTAAAGCGCCCAGAATAACTTGCGGCGGAAGATGAGGCTGAGGCAAACACGCGCGATCGCACGCATGCCGTTCCACGGACCGAGATAGGTACCGCGCCAAGGGCGATAGCGGAGCAGGTTGGGATTCGTGGGGCTTTTCACTGAGTGGCCCCCGAGCGTGGGAAAGAACAAGAAATTGCAAATTGCAAATTGGCAGACAGGCGCAGCGGGCCGCCTTGTGCAAAGTGCTCGTCAATTTGCAATTTGCAATTTGCAATTGTCAATTTGCAATCTCCTTACCAAGCTTCACAGTCCGAAGAAACAATTCTTCCAACGTCTCATCATCGCGGACTACCCCGCGAAGGGTCAGATCATTTGCCGAGGCCAGTTGGAAGAACTTCCGGGCATGGAAGCCGTCTGGCACCGTCACACGCATGTCGCCGCGGTCGTTGTCGACGGCAATCTGCACGCCCGCATCCGTCATTGCCTTCTTGAAGCCGCCAGCTTCGCCCTGCACCTGCAGCCGATAGCGATCCTGCCGTCTTGCGCACAGATCCGCCACGGTTCCCTGGCCGCGAACCT
>JBBQII010000311.1:0-5391 GCA_038324795.1 Gemmatales bacterium | reverse complement strand
CAGGCAGGCGAGAATGTCTTCAGCAGTGAGGTCGGGGAAGTCGGCCAGCACTTCTTCGGGTGTCATGCCGCCGGCCAGGTATTCAAGTGCATCCCGCACGGTCATGCGCAGGCCGCGGATGCACGGCTGACCGCTGCGCTTATCGGCTTCGATGGTGATCAGATGTTGATAGTCCATGTGCAGCATCTCAGCGGACAGGTCGCTGTGCGTCAACGACCCGGACGCTACCCCACCCCGTCGCCGAAGTCGTCCGGTTCGTCGTCCATGCCGTGGCGTTCTTCCACTGCTTCGACGATCTCTTCGACCTGATGCGGTTCCTGCATTGCGGGTGCGGCGACGAGAACCTTTTCACCCATTGGCGGTACTTGGCCCGCGACCGGGCTTCGGCCGCGGCCGCCACGGGGTCGGCGAGCGCGGTTGGCGTTGCCGTTGTTCTCACGCGGCGACAGCTTGGCCGCCGATGCGGGGACGGCGGGGGCGTTCTTCAACTCCGCCCCGAAGCGCGTGACCACGTAGGTGCCGCTGGTCTTGTGCTTCTCGAGTTCCAGCAGGCCGTTCTGCTTCGCGTCTTCCAGCAGTTCGCTGAAGGTGCGATAGCCGTGGTACCCTTCGTTGAACGACGGCTTCTTGCGCTTCATCGTGTCCTTGATCATCGAGGACCAGAGGACTTCCTTGTTCTCCCGCCGCAGCGCGAGCAGCGATTCCATCAGCAGTTCGAATACCTTCTGCTTGGCTTCGGGCAACGCCTTGCTGAGGGCAGGCATCACGCCGGTGGATTTCTTTCCCAAGTCGTCGTAGTAGATGAACTCATCGCAGTTGTCGCGCAGCAGGTCGGACGTCGCCTCGGCGAGACCGAGGCCGATGACGTCCTTGCCGAGTTCCTTGAGCTTCGACACCAGTGGCGAAAAGTCGCTGTCGCCGGAGACGATGACGAAGGTGTCGATGTGGTCCTTCGAATAGGCCAGATCCATCGCGTCAACGCAGAGGCGGATGTCGGCGGAATTCTTGCCGGTGACGGCACGGCGCGGGATCTCGATCAGTTCGATGGCCGCCTCGTGCAGCGGGTTGGTGTACTGCGCGAACCGGCTCCAGTCGGCGTAGGCCTTCTTGACGACGATTTTGCCCTTTTCCACAAGCCGTTCGAGCACCCGGTTGATGTCGAAGCGGTCGCGGCGCAAATTCAGGCCGATGCCGATGTTCTCGAAGTCAAAGAAGACGGCGAGTGTCTGTTCGCCGCCCGTGCGTGAAGTCGATTTCACTGAGATCCTCGATAGTCAGCCCGACGCGCAAGCGACGGCCTGGAAATTCCGGCGGCGAATGCGGCCGGCTCATTTGCTTGTGCGGGACTTACTGCAGCTTCTTCAACAGATCGCCGGCCTCTCTGGCCGCTTCAGTCTTCGGGTACAGCGTGACCAGTTGCCGCAGTTTGTCGGCCGCGTACGACTTACGGTCCGGGTCTTTGGCCAGCGGTCGCAACAGGTTCAGCATATTGGTTGCCGCTTTCTCCTGCCTCAGCTTTTCTTCCGCCGCGGCATCGATCTTAGGTGTTTCCGGCTTGGGGGTCTCGATCTTCGCCTCGACGACCGGCATCGGATCGGTCTTGGCCTCGGCCGTTTCGCCGGCTGTGTTGAATGCGAACTTCTTCGACTTCAGGAAGTTCTTTACCTCCGAACTATCGATGAAGTAGCTGAAACCCTGGGCGATCGACGCATTCAGGCCACCCTGGGTTACGCCGATCTGTTCCCCCTTTTCGTTGAAGGCCGGGCCGCCCGAGTCGCCGGAGCTGGTCAGCGATGTGGCTTCGATGATGCGGGCCTCATGTTCGCCGATCGCCTTGCCCTTCGAACCGGAAACCCACGTCTTCTTGTACACCTGACGGATGTCGCCCGGGGTATAGATCCACATGGCGTCGCTGGCACCCGGGTTGCCGATCGAGTAGATCTTTGAGCCCGCCAGCGGACTGTCGGCCGCGAACTTGACCGATTCGGTCCCCTGCGGGATCTTCATGACGTCGTTGATCTTGATGACCGCCAGATCGATCTTCTGGTCGCTGGCGACGACTTTGCCCATCACGCCGATCTTTCGAATTTGCTGCATGTATTTGTCGGACTCGACAATCGGCCGGCCGCGTTCCCAGATCGGGAACACGATCAGCATGTCAGTCCCCTCGCGGACGACGTGCCAGTTGGTGAGCACATAGCCGTCACGCATATTGATAATCGATCCGGACCCCTGCGAGCGGCGATCGACATTCATGACCATCACGGACGATTTCATCCCAAACAGGTAGACTTTGGTCCCCGTTTCCTGGGAGCGGACATTTCCGGCGGCAGTTGCGATGATGAACAGACTGAGGGCGGCAAGACGAAGACGGGCAGGCATAAAGAAACCCCAGGCGACAGTGCGGGTAAATCTCCCCAGGGGAGTTTATAAGGGGAGAAGATTGGCGGTTTGCAAATCTGCCCTGTATCGTAACCGCATGCAAGGCGGGGTCAAGAACAAAGACCCGGCGAATGAACTTCTCTCATCGAGTTATCGAGGCACCCATGGCAGATTCGTTCTTCCGGCTGGATGGCAAAGTAGCCCTGGTCACCGGCGGCGGGCAGGGCATCGGCGAGGCGATCTGCCGCCGCCTGGCCGCGGCCGGTGCGAAGGTCGCCGTTTTCGATCTGTCGCAGACGAACGCGGAAAAGGTCGCCAGGGCGCTCAACGGCATGGCCGTCATCGGCAGCGTGACCAGCGAGCCGGACGTGCAACGCATCGTGAAGGAAGTCGAAACGAAGTGGGGCAGCATCGACATTATCGTCAACAACGCCGGCATCACGGGTAAAGCGGGGAAGACCTGGGAACTCGACCGCGAAGTAATGGTCAGCGTGCTCGATGTGAACGTGGTTGGCCCGTTCCTGCTCTGCAAGGCCGCCATCCCGGGGATGATGGCTCGCAAGTACGGCCGCATCATCAACATTGCCAGTGTGGCCGGCAAGGAGGGCAACCCGACGATGGGCCCCTACTCCGCCAGCAAGGCCGCCATCATCGCCCTGACCAAGAGCATGGCGAAAGAAGTCGTCGGCCACGGCGACATCACCATCAACGCCATCTCCCCGGCCGTCATCCACACGCCGATCCTCGACGGCCTGCCGCAAAGCACGGTCGACTACATGGTCAGCCGCATCCCGATGGGCCGTACCGGCAAGCCCGAGGAAGTCGCATCCCTCGTGCACTTCCTGGCCAGCGCTGAAGCCAGCTTCACGACCGCGCAGTGCTACGACATCAGCGGCGGGCGCTCGACGTATTGATCGCCGCGAGCTGCTACTTGTTGTTGCGATAGTCCAGCGGCGGCGGTTGATCTTTCCCCATCAGCGACAGATATTTTCGCCCGTTCAGCTGGCGCTTATGCTCCTCGCGCGCCGTCTCGATGATCTTCGGGTCGGCGAAGATGTCCCATGCGGTGGCCGCCATTGTCTTCGCGGCCAGTTGCATCCCCTTACGGCCGATGCTCGTCCCCGATGCCGCGACGTTCTGCCACGAATGCCCCGCGGAACCCGGTACGAAGCAGACCGTCGAAAACCCGTTGGTCGGCACCACCCACGACACATCGCCGACGTCGGTTGAGCCGCGACCCGGTCCGCCGGCACCGAACACGTTCTTGATCGATGCCAGAGGCGTCTTCTCGTCGAAGGTCTCCTGAACGCGCAGGGCGAACTTCTCTTCTTCGGCATCGAAGGCCAGGTCGTTCAGCTTCGCCAGGTTGTTTCGGGTGATCTGGGCCAGGGAATCGTTCGGCAGAATCTCCATGATGCCGCCTTCGTACTTCACTTCCAGTTTCGTCTCGGTGGCCAGCTCGGCCCCCTGAGCGCACTTGAGCAGGCGCGGGTAGAGCTTCGAAACGATATCGCCTTTCGGATGACGGATGTAGAAGTAAACCTCCGCCGTTTCGGGAACGACGTTCGGCGCACCGCCGCCGCCATGCGTGATGACGTGATGGATGCGAGTACCGTCGGGTGTGTGTTCACGCAGCAGCTCGGCCGCGTGGCAGGTGAGTTGCACGGCATCCAGTGCCGAGCGCCCCAGGTCGGGCGAGCCGGCCGCGTGAGCCGCCTTCCCGGTGAAGCGGAACTTGACCGCCATGCGGGCGAGGCTGGCCCCTTCGCCAGCCACGTTGCGGTTGCCGGGATGCCAGTGCAGGCAGATGTCAACGTCCTTGAAATAGCCGTCGCGCACCATGAACGCCTTCGCGCCGCCGCCCTCTTCCGCGGGACAGCCGTAGAAGCGGACCGTGCCCTTGATGTTCCCTTTCTCGATCTGTTCCTTCAGCGCGATGCAGGCCGAGGCGCTGGCCGTACCGAACAGGTGATGCCCGCAGCCGTGGCCGTAGCCGTTGCCTTCCTTGAGCTTCTGCCGGAACGGATCGGTCGACTGGGCCAGTTCGGGCAGTGCGTCGTACTCGCCCAGGATGGCGATGACCGGTGCCCCCTTGCCGTAGCTGGCGGTGAAGGCCGTCGGCATCTTGGCGATGCCGCGTTCGACCGTGAAGCCGGCCTTCTCGAGCATGTCCGCCAGCAGGGCCGACGATTTGGTTTCCTGGTAGCCCGGCTCGGCGAAGCCCCAGATCTGCTTCGCGGCGTTCCATGTGGCATCGCTGCGCTTGTCGATGGAGGCAGTCAGGTCGATTTTCCGGGCGAACGCGGCGGTGGTGGAAAGGAGAAGGAGGCTGAGCGTGAGATGCAGTTTCATGGCGGGTTCCCGTAGCGTTCACGTCCACGTGTGCGATTGATCGGCACTTGCCGTAGCGTACACGTCCACGAGTGCGATTCAGCGTTGAAGATTAACGTGCACACGAGGACGTGTGCACCACGAAAAACGCCGTCCACGTGTGCGATTGCCGCAGCGCGAATGGCAACGCCGCGAGCGGCGTGGATCAGTCCAGCTTCACCTTCGCGCCGAAGTCTCGCTTCTGTTCGCTGATGAAGTAGGTCGCACAGGCGGCGTCGATCAGGTCGGGGCTGAAGTTGATGCGTTCCATGTTGTACTTCGCCAGGCTGATCATCTGGTCGAGGATGTCGCGCGGCTGGCACATACGGTACGGGCGGTTCCTCGGGCGGTACCACTTCTCGATGAGGTAGTCGAAGCCGTCCGGATCGAACTCGATGCGCTTCGCCTTGCAGACCAGTTCAAAGATCTGCCGAAACTGTGCCGCATCGGGGTCGCGCACTTCGATCTTGTACTTGATACGACGGAGAAACGCTTCATCGGCCAGCTGGTGCGGGTCGAGGTTGGTCGAAAAGATCAGCAACTGGTCGAACGGCACTTCGATCTTAGTGCCGGCAACGGTCGTCAGGTAGTCGTAGCGCTTCTCCAGCGGCACGATCCAGCGGTTGAGCAGGTCCATCG
>JBBQII010000310.1:0-5397 GCA_038324795.1 Gemmatales bacterium | reverse complement strand
GGCGGATTTGCGGCGGTCTTCGTCCTGGCCCCAGCCAGTCATGGCGAGGATGAGGATCGACTTGCCCCAGTCGCGCTCGCGAATCTGCCGACAGACTTCGTAGCCGTTGAGGCGGGGCAGGCCGATATCGAGTATCAGGATTTCCGGTCGCCACGTTTCGGCGAGATCGACAGCGTCGAGGCCATCGTGGCAGATCGTGGTTTCGTGCCCGGCCAGGCCCATCAGCATGGCCAGACTTTCGGCACTGTCGCGGTTGTCGTCGACGATCAGAATTCGCCGTGGCGGTGCCGCATGGCCGTCCGAAGGGCGCGGGTCGATCGTGGGCTGGGGGGCGATGGCGGTCAACCGCACCAGGAATTCGCTGCCCTTGCCAAGCCCTTCACTGCGCGCCTCGACGTCGCCGTTGTGCAAGTGCACCAGCCGCTTGACGAGGTTCAGGCCGATCCCCAGGCCGCCTTGCGAGCGTTCGAGGCTGGTATCGATCTGCGAGAACATTTCGAAGATGCCGTCGAGCTTCTCGGGCGGGATGCCGATGCCGTTGTCGTGCACCGAAACGGTCACTTCATCGCCGACCCGGCGTGCCGTCAGGTGGATCTGCCCGCCCGGCGGCGTAAATTTGTAGGCGTTATTGAGCAGGTTGCTGAAGACCTGCTGCAGGCGTACCGGGTCGCCATGCAGGTAGATCGGTTCTTCCGGCAAGGTGATCCTGACGGCATGTCCCGCGGTGACGGCCAGTGGTCTGCTGGTTTCGATCGAGTGATGGATGATCGATGCCAGTTCAACGGGGGCCAGTTTCAACTCTATCTTGCCGCGGCTGATCCGGCTGACATCGAGCAGGTCATCGACGAGGCGGACCATCTGGGCCAGTTGCCGTTCCATCATCTCGCGTGACTTGGTGAAGACGTCGCGGTTGTCGCCGGAGATTTTGAGAACTGCGAGTGCATTGCGGATGGGAGCCAGCGGGTTGCGAAGTTCATGGGCCAGCGTGGCCAGGAACTCATCCTTGCGGCGATCAGATTCTTTCAGCGACTGCTCGGCCCGCTTGATGTCGTCGACGTCGGTGCAGGTGCCAATCCATCGGACGATCCGGCCGTACTCATCGCGGGCCGGGAGGGCTCGCCCCATGAACCAGCGGTAGCCGCTGCGGGCCGGGTCTTTCCAACGGTACTCCATCTGGTACGGCGAGCCCGATTGGATGGCGCTGTGGTAGGCGTCCCTGGTCGGCTGCACGTCGTCCGGATGCAGGATGGCGGCCCAATGCGATTCACTGTATTCGTTGCGGTTGAAGCCGGTGTACTCATACCAGCGTTCGTTGTAATAGTCGATGTGCCCGTCAGGTTGCGCGGTCCAGATTACTTGCGGCATGGCATCGGCCATCTGCCGAAACTGCGATTCGCTTTGCCGCAGGGCCGCCTCGCTGCGATTCTGCTCGGTCACGTCAATGGCATTGCTGACGAGAACGCGCCGGCCGTTCGGATCCCGGCCCATCGGAGTGGAAAAAAAGTGCCAGATCCGTTCTTCACCCTTGGCGGTGCGAACGACCCATTCGCCGTTGTCCACACGCTGATCGGCCGCGAAAAGGGAATCGATGTTCTCCCTGGCTGTGGCGTGCCGTTCACCGTAGGCGCGTTCGGTCCAGTCGCGGATCGTGGGGACGTCGTCGTGGCGGTAGCCGGTGATTTCGGTGAAGACGCGATTGACCAGCAGAATCTCGTCGTCCTCGGCATGCAGCAGCGTCGGCACGGCCGTTTCGTCCAGGGCCCGGCGGAAGCGTTCTTCTGCAATGCGATGATCGATCTCCGTCTGTTTGCGTTCGGTGATATCGCGGAAGACCAGCACACTACCCGCGACGACGCCCTTGTCATCGCGAATCGGGGCGGCACTGTCGTCGATCGGCCGCTCGCTGCCGTCCCGGGCAATCAGCACCGTGTGGTTGGCCAGGCCGATGATGATTCCTTCACGAAGCGCCCGCAGCGCCGGGTTCCCGACCTGGGCACGGGTGGTTTCGTGCACGATGCGGAAGATGGTTTCAAGCGGTTGGTTCAGCGCTTCGGCCATCGCCCAACCAGTCAACTCCTGGGCGACCGTGTTGACGAATGTCACTTGGCCTTCGGTATCGGTGGCGATGACAGCGTCGCCGATGCTCGACAGCGTGGTGCGGAATCGCTCCCGTTCAATTTGCAAGCTGGTGTTGGCACGCTGCAGTTCGGCCGTGCGATCCCGCACTCGTATTTCGAGTTGTTCGTTGGCGAACCGCAGGGCGTCGTCGGCCTTCTTACGGGCGGCGATTTCGCGCTCGAGTTCCTCGGGACTGCGCATCGCCAGTACGCGTGGCACCAGCGGGATGAGGGCGATAACGGTTGCCCAGGAGATGATGGCCGTTGCAAGCTTGATGAGCCCTGAGAGGCGGTACGCGGGCCACCAGAAGATGATCGCCTCCATCAGGTGCGTCGTTCCGCAGGCGAGGATGAACGCGCCGAACAGCAGGAAGATCTTGCGGAAAGGCAGGTCTTTTTTGCGCAGGATGAAGAAGCCGAGCACCAGCGGGATGGCGACATACGCGGACCAGATACCCAGGTCGGACAGAATATGCAGCCAGCCGAGTTCGCTCGACCAATTGCCGCAACGCCATCGCGGGGCGAAGTCGGTTGAATCAAACAGGCGGGTAAAGAAGTCCATGGAGAAACCTTAAAGGCTGTGGCCCCGGGCGTGCGAATCGCGTGACGTGCGGAACTCGTCGGGGGGATTGTAATCATTTGCGAATGAAAGTCGTAGCAGGGACAATCCCGGATCAGGAAAATGCCGGACGGCAGTTGCGGTGATTAAGTCGGCTGCATCGGGTGCTTGCGGAGAAAGACCATGCGTGCGGAAGCAATCTGGATGATATCGCCTGCGATCAGGGCCTGGCTGCCGCGGATCGTCTCCCCGTTGACCTTCACGCCGTGCTTGGCCTTGATCAGCACCAGCACATGCTGATTGCTGCCGTCGTCCCAGTAGATCGCGCAGTGATGGCGCGAGCAGTAATCGTCGGGGATGATGATGTCCGACTCCGGGGCCCGGCCGATGGCGATCCAGCGGCGCGGCAGGGCGATGATCGCCGGCTTGCTCTGCCCCGCGAGGAACAGCCGCAGTTCAAATTCGCACTGCGCCAGTGACTCCGCGAAGTTGGGGTCGATCGCCGCGGTTTCGCCGTCACCCGTTTCCTGTGTGTCGAGGTAGCGGTCGAGGGCGTCGGCCATTTCATCGCAACTGGCGAAACGGTCGGCCGGCTTCTTGGCGAGGCAGCGCTGGCACAACCAGTCGAGGTACGACGGGATGCGCGGGTTCAAGTTCCGCGGCGCGATCGTCAGTTCCTTGCGTACTGCGTCGCGGGTGTACTGCAGGTTCATGCCGAAGAAGGGCACTTGTCCGGTCAGCAGTTCGTAAAGGACCGTGCCGAGTGCGTAGATGTCGGTCGCCGGGCCGAGTTGCTGCCAGTCGTTCTCGACCTGTTCGGGTGCGAGGTAGTTGGGCCGAACCCAACTGGGTATTGATTCTTCGGGACAGGCCCCCGGGGCGACCTTCTGTGCGGCCGCGAAACCGCAGAGCTTGGGTGCCCCCGCATCGGTCAGGCGGATCTCGCCGGGGTAGATCGCGCCGTGAATGATGCCGAGCTCATGGATGGAGTGCACGGCCCGCGCCAGAATACTGACCCACTCGACGGCCTGCCGTACCGGGATCGGCACGAACAGCCCCTTGGGCGGCAACCGCGACAGAGACACTTCGCCCGATTTGTCCGATCGCTGCGGCCCGACAAGTGGGGCATCCATGTCGAGGACGCGTTCACGCATCACGGTGCTGAAACTGCGGCCGTGCGTGTACTCCTGCAGCAGGTACGGGATGCCGCCCACTTCGCCGTAGGAGTAGAGTTGCTCGATGTTCGGGTGGTTCAGCCCGGCCATCGCCTCGGCCTGCCGTCGCAAGTGGGCATGCGCTGCACTTCCGGTGGAACCGGTGCAGATCTTCAACTTCACCTGCCGGTTGATGTACTGCTCGCGCCCGCGATACACGAACGACCAGGGAAGGCAGCCCATCAGGTCGATGTTCTCGATGCCGATCTTGCGTGCCCAGCGTTCATGCTGGTCGATCAGGTCGAACGTGCCGATCGACAGCGGTTCCGCGTTCAGGTAACGCTGCAGATCGTCTGCCATGTCGGACGCTTTGGCATAGCGCCGGGCCGGATCCTTTTCGAGGGACTTGAGGCAGATCGCTTCAAGTTCCGGCGGTACCAGCGGCACGATCTCGCGCGGGCGCAGCGGTTCCTCATCGGTCACCTTGCGGATGGTCTGCTCGTACGACTCTTCCTTGAACGGCGGTCGGCCGGTCAGGCATTCGTACAGAAGGGCACCCAACGCGTACACATCGACCGACTCGGTGATATTCTTGTCGCCGCGGGCCTGCTCGGGAGCCATGTAGCTGGCGGTGCCCATCACGGTACCGGAAACGGTGACGCTGATGTCGCTGCCCAGGCGCTTGGCGAGGCCGAAGTCGCTGATCTTGGGGATGCCGTCGCGCGTCAGCAGAATGTTGCCGGGCTTCAGATCGCGGTGCACGATATGGCGGTCGTGCACCACCTGAATGGTGCGCGAGAGCTTTTCGAGCAGTGCCGCCGCCTCGCGGAACGGCAGCGGTTCGTCGACGAGTTTGTGCGACAGGCTGCCGCCGTCGACATACTCCATCGAGAAGTAAGGCAGGCCTTCAAACGTTCCGAAATCGTGGATGTGCACGATGTTCGCATGCATGATCCCGGCCACGGCGCGAGCTTCGATGCGGAAGCGCGTCAGTTCGTCGTCCTTCAGGACCGAGCCGCCGCGGACCATCTTGAGCGCGACGGTCCGGTCGAGGCCGATCTGCACGGCTTTGAATACGACGCCCATGCCGCCGAACGCGATCCGTTCCAGTACGCGGTAGCCGGGAATGTTCGGCAACGGCGCGCTGTTCGGGGCGTTGAGATCGATGTCGAAGTCGGTGCCGTCGCGGAAGATGGTATCGATCCATTCGCCGAAGGTCGGGAACCGCTCCCTGAACTCGGCCGCGATGGATGGATCGCCGCGCAGTTCCTTCTCGGACTGGGCGAGGATGTTGAAGAGGATCGGCTTCTGATCGTCGGGAACCCGTTCGAGCCAATCTTCGATGCGCGGGCACTGGTTGGCTTTCCAGGCCGTCTCGAACTCGGCCCGAAACTTGTCGAACTGCCGCTCGGCCGCGAAGGACACCGTCCGACAGTCGCGCAGAGGATCATCCGCCATGGCGGCACCTGCTGGGGACGGTCGTGTTGAGTGCCAGCGGCATCGTGAGATTCCGAACGGGAAGAACCCGAAGTGAACAATGTACTCCGCAATGGGACGAGACGCAAGC
>JBBQII010000309.1:0-5422 GCA_038324795.1 Gemmatales bacterium | reverse complement strand
CGACGACCGTGCCCTTCATCCGCAGGACGGCTTCGGCCAGATCGTCGAGGACATCGTCAACCCCGGGGTCGGCCAACTCGCCCGGCTCGATCCGCCCGGTCGCCGCGTCGATTCGCCCGGGGATGACTCGGTCGGCCTGCACGAGGAGGGTGCCGACGCGCCCGGTCATCGCGGCGCGGGCCACTTCCGCCAGGTCGTCCGACCCGAGCTGGCGGGACGCCCCAAGCCCGTAGTTCTCGACCAGTCCGGCGAGACGCTGCTGGTATGACGGCTCGACGGCAGCCCACGCCTTCGTCCGGAGCTGGTCGAGGGTGAGGGCGTCGGGGTTGATCGCCAGGTCGGCCGCCAACAGGGCCGGGTTGTGGCTGACCGCCCGGAACGGCGCGTGGTGCTCGGCCAGTGCGACCAGCAGGAGGGGGAGGCCGGACGGCCGCGAATGGTGTTCGAGGATGCTCTTGTCGATAACCCGGAAGAAGCGGTCGCGGTCGATATCGACCTCGTCCGTCTTCCCGCCGTGCCCGTGGTGCATCGGCCCTCCCGGTCCGGGTCCGGTACCGTAGGAGGCAACCGTCAGGTGCGGCTCGGTCAACTCGCTGCCGAGTGCGGCCGTGAGGGTCGATGGCACGTCCGGCAGCTCGACCGGGTCGAGCGCGTCGCGGTTCCCCTCGTAGAGCTTGGCCTCGTGGCGGGTCAGGCACAGCACCTGGTAGCGGTCGACCGACTGGAGGAAGCGGATCAGGGGCTTCACGTGGAAGCTGTCGGCCACGACCGCCCGCTCCGGCACCGACCGCTGGAGGTCGAAGACCCGGAACGTGCCGGCCGCGCCGAAGACTGCCAGCCCGTCCGTCCGTTGGTTCCAGAATCCGTCGTCGCGGGCCAACGCCTGGAACTGCTCCAACAGCGGGCGAACCTCGCGCGTGGGGTACGTCTTTTGGAGAGAGGATTCCACCTCCCGCAGCAGGTTCCGATAGCGGATCGGGTCCTGCTGGTTTTCAGGGTGCGCCCGGTGCGTCGGTAGGTAAAGTGAAATGCACGGCGATTCGTGGTCCGCCAACAATGCGGACAGGTCGTTGCTGGAAAGATGCATCGAAAACTCCTTGGGTTGTAGGGCTCAGGTCGTGTGTTAGCCGGCGTAGGAGGTGTTTCCCTTGGGGTCGTACAGCCGCCCCTTCGTATCGTCGAGAACCCTCTCCAGCTTCTTGATGCACCCCTTCAGTGCCTGATCCATCGTCGCCCCCTGGTGGCTCACGCTGAGCGGCTGATGGCCCTCGGGACGGGCTTCCATCTCACAGCGCTTTGCGTTGCCGTGGTTCTTCGGGCCATCCTCGTCGCTGAGCTGGACTTCCACCCGCGTGATCCATTCGCTGAATCGTCCGAGTGCGCCCTCCACCATGCTCTCGACGTCTCGGGTCAGTTCCTCACTGCCCTCGACGTGGTTGTCTGTGTTAATCTGAATTTGCATGATAACGTTCTCCGTGTGTTGGGCTGCCGGACACTTGTCCGCTTCAGGTGCGGATGATGAGTTGGGGGCGTTCGCCTTCGATACCGAGTAAACGGTAGACTCGCTCGTGTAAGCGGTCGAACCGGCCGGCGGCGCGGAGCAGGTGCATGTGTTCGCCTACTTTTAGATTCTGCATCCCTTGAATCGCCCGCCCCCAGGCTTGATTTACCGCGGCGAATTCTTTTCGCAGTTGCGCTGGATCCCGCCCTGCGGCCAGAACCTTGTGGAATTGCTCGGTTGCTTCGGCGAGCTTGTGCAAATCGGCTGCGAGAACTGCCTGGCCTTGAATAGCACCCAAGCTGTATCCCGCCGTCTTGTCCAAGTCTCGAGCCGCGTCCGCCAGCCCTACCGTCTGGCGTTCAAACACCTGTTTCGTCCTGATCTCCGAGGTGTCTCCGACCGAGACCGCGTAATGAAGATGGTCGATCTTGGAACGGACCCTGACCGCCGGCCGCCGGAGAAGGCTTTGCTCGGGCCCGAGTTCCTTCACGGCTTTCAGAAGGCCCTGGAGTTTGCGGTCCAGTTCGTCGAACGCCTTGTGCATCCGTTCGCGGGAGATCCCGGGCTGCAGGGATTTCTGGAAACTCTCGACATCCGTCAGTACGGCGTCGGCGAGCCGGTACGCGGTCCGCTCATTCTGGCCGTCCAGCTCCGCGAGGATGTCTTGGAGGGATTCGAGTTCCCGGTCGAGTTCCCGCGTCGCCTCCTGGATAGAGGCCAACTCTTCGCGGTTCGGTGCCTTGTCGTCCGCCCGCGCGTGGGCCGGTATGACCACCGCCATCGCCAGTGCGGCCAGTAAATAGTGTGGCATCATGGACATGAAACAGCCTCCTTGAGACGGATTGTTCGCGTCGTCATCGTCGGTGCGGCCGACAGACCGGGCAATTCACTTCCCAACCCTGCGCCTGTCGTGGCCATCCGAACCATCCCGGTCGGTGACAAAACTCCCGCGCTCACCCGCGCGACGAGATGATGTAGATGGCATGAATGACTCCCGGGATGTACCCCAGGAGCGTGAGCACGATGTTGATCCAAAACTGCAACCCGATCCCCACCTGAAGGAAGACACCGACGGGGGGAATCAGGATCGAGAGCAGAACTCGGAGTATGTCCACGATGCACCTTCTTGCCGGGCTGATAAGTGGGTGGTGACACAAATTCCCGATCGCCGCTCTTACGCGGAACGCGCAAGGGCAGCGACCCGCCGGCCGCGGAGGCGCTTCAGCACCAACTCCGGACCAGCCCCCACCAGGGAACCGCCGACGGCCGCCAGGATCGACAGCACGACCCCGCCGAACGTCCACCACGCCAGCCCCACGGGACTGACGTTGCCGGCCAGGCCTTGGCCGCGTTGCAGTACGGTCGTGTAGCGCTCCGCCTGCTGGTCGGTCAGGCTCAACTCCTTTTTCAAGGACTCCGCGCTCACGCCCGGGTCGCCGGACCGGCCGATATCCCGAGCACCGGCGAAGAACCCGACTCCGAGGCCGAAGCCCGTCACCAAAAGCAGCATAAGCATCGTCGCCCACACCAGCACCCCGTAGGTCATGGCCTCGGACCGTTCCTCACCGACCGTGCTGGTGCTCGCCACGCACCCGCCGACAAACAGCGCCACCAGCAGGCAGAAGATGGAGACGACGGCCGCACTCACCGCGAAGGTCCGGGTTCCCATCTGGTCGATGGTGGAAATGCCGATGGCGAAGGCGAGCAGGTTCAGGGTCACGTACACCGCCAGCGCGATCACCACGCCGGCGATTACGGCCCCCCAACTGACGCGCGTACCGACCGACATCACGTCACTGGGGCGGGTCGCCGCTGGAGGCGAGGTGCCCGAACTGTTCTGCGACGCGGCGGGCGGGGTGTAAGTGGTGTGCTCGCGGATGGCCCCGTCGGGCCGATGGATCACAAGTTCGTCGCCCTCGGTCGCCAAGTCGCGGGCGGCGTCGATGGCCTCCCGTTGCGTCTTGTGGGTCGAACTTGCCCGCTCGTTCCCCGCCCGCTTGACTGCCCAACTGCCGTCGTGGGGGACCACGTGAAGAGTGTCTTTCGTCATGACGTGTCGCTCCTGAGCTTAAAAGTGCTTATCGGGAAGACGTGGCGAACGCTGCCCCGTCAGACTCCCAACACCGGGTTGCCGCCCCGCCCGTCTCAGCCTCGCGCGAGTCCCGCGACCTGTTGATGAAGGCTGTCCGCGGACTCCTCGCCGATCGCGTTAAGGGAAAGAACCGCTTGGTCATCGCCCGCGAGATGCCGGTCGCGATCGGGGTTAACGACCGCGTAGTGGACGCCGTCCCGCTCGGCTTCCACAAGCCAACGGAACAGGTTGACAGGCGAGAGTTCACCGATCTCGTCCGTCTCATTCCAGCCTGCGTGGTCGAGGTATTGCTTCGCCTGGTCGCGGTCCGTGAACACGGCGACGGCTTCCTCGTCGCCTGACTCTCCGGCCCGGAAGACGGGCGTGTCCAGCAGGTCCGCGCCCTTCTTGACGATCACGAATACGGCGGTCGTCGAGCCGCCCCCAGAGGGGGAGGAACGGGCCGCGTCGAGCCGGGCGGCCGAGGCCTGTTCGGCCCCGGCTCCCCCCTTGAGGGGCCGGGACTTGTTGATCAGGCTTTTGTCGCCGACTTTGAGGACGCGCATCCGCTTCCGCACGTCGCCCTCCTCGCCGGGGACGCCACGACTGTGATACCCGCCCGGCAAGGTCGGCGCTGCACCGTCCAGCGGGCCGGATTTCGCTTTGTCGGGCTGGGGGAGCTTGTCGAGAGGCGTCATATGTGGCTCCTTATATGGCCCGATCGTTTTCACGCGCGGGCTGCGACTGTGAATGCGACCGCGCCCGGCCGGAGCCGGGCGCGGAACGAAAAGGGACTAATTCCTGGCCTTGACGTCCAGTTTGAAGTTGGTGGCCGCTTCCGGCATGTCCTTGGCTTTGGCCGCCACCTTGACCACATGGTTCTCCATCACCGGGGCGTCCGGGGCGGCCTTGACGGTGATCGTCAGGGAGTCCTTGCCGGCCGGGATGGTCATCTCCTTGGTGACGATCGAAACCCCCTTCGGCAGATCCCGGAGTTCGATGTCGATCGCACCGGCGAAATTGTCCCGATCGACCGAGACGGAGAACTCAGTGGTCATGTCCCGCGTGACGTTCTGCGTGCCCGGGGCCTTAACCGTCAGCTTCCGGTTTTCACCGGGCTTCTCCCCGGGGGCCTGGGTGCCGGGCTTCGCGGGGGCCGACGAAGTTCCCTCCTTGCCGCAACCGGCGAGGGCAAAAACGGTAAACCCGACGGCGATCAGATGAATGCGACTCATGAAGCTACTCCTAGTTTGTTACTGGAAACGCAATATCAGGTGACGGACCTGTACACCTTCATTCCGAGCACGACGAATACGAGCGTGACCACCAGGAACACACCGAAGAGAATCCTGGCGATGTCCGCCAGCCCCTCGGCAATGTTCCCGAATCCGAAGACCGCGGCGATCACAGCCAGTACGAGGAACACAAGCGCCCATTTCAGCATGGCATCCCCTTCGGAAATGGGCGGCGAATGCAGGCAGAGGGACTTGGCCACGGCCTGTAGTGTTCCAGTGAGCAGATCAGTTGCCATCCAGGACCATGTTTCCGCGACGAGCGATTACAGCTTTCGAAGTATCCGCGGCCATTCGGTTTGCTGGCCAAGGTTCCGTTCCCTCCCGGGCACCGCACCGATCCAGTGCGGCATCGGTTTTTCCTGCAACTCTCGCGCCAAGTGACACAAGTTGAAATCGGGCAGCGTTTCGAAGTCGTTACGAGGACTTGTTTAAGGTGACCGAAGGAAAAGATTGTGGGGCGATGATCGGCCGGACATTGAGTGACGATTGGTCGTTGCACTTCCGACCTGAGAGGTGTCGGGTCACGCTCGCCAGCATCGGCGATGCCGTCATCGC
>JBBQII010000308.1:0-5449 GCA_038324795.1 Gemmatales bacterium | reverse complement strand
TCGGCTCGCAATTCGTCAGAGATTTCTGAGAAGGTTTCGGCCCGCGCGGCGGGATTCGCGCCAAGATAAGTTCGGATCGTATCGGCGCCCATGAAGAGAATCACGAAAGCACGAGAAATGCAGCATTACCATCATGCATTTTCGTGCTTTCGTGATCCTCTTCTCTAAACCCGGCAATTTATTCTGGCGCGACTCCTGCTAAGGGGCGGGCATCCCGCCTACTTCACTGCCAGGAACGACGCCAGCGTTTTCGCCAGCCCGTCCAGCGCACTTGCATCCGGCAGCGTGATCGTCAGTTGCGGCTGGCCGGCGTCGTTGGTCTGCACGCAGCCATCGAGACGGGAGCGGAACTGTTGAATGAGTTCATCGGGCGGAGCCGATGAACTGTTCTGGCCGACCATTTCTCCCAGGAAACGGAACACGGATGTGAACATCTCGCCCCCCGCGATGGCGACACGCTGCCGGCGCTGCAGTTCCTCGCGTTCGTCACGCTCTTTGGTCTTATCGAGGTACGCTTCCGGCTTCGCGCCCAGCAGCACTTCCAACCGGGCCTTGATGTCATCGGTCCCGGTAATCATCTTCACCTGATCGACCGTCGACTCGGCATCGAGTGCCGCCAACGCCAGGTCTTTCTTGGCCGACAGGGTCGCTAGCAGTTGCTCTTCCAGCGTGTTCTCGGTGACGAGGATGTACACCTGCACCGGCCGCTGCTGGCCCATGCGATGGATGCGGCCGATGCGCTGCTCCAGGATGGCAGGGTTCCATGGCAGGTCGACGTTGATCAGCGTGTTGCCCGCCTGCAGGTTCAGGCCGGTGCTGCCCGCGTTCGTCGACAGGAAGAACCGGCACTGCGGATCGTTCTGAAACGCGTGTACCAGTTCCGGCCGCTTCTTCTGCGGCACCGACCCGTCGAGCCGCACAAACTCGACGCCCGTCGCTTTCAACAGTGGCTCGATCAGGTCGAGCATCGTGGTCCACTCGGAGAAGAGGACCACCTTACGATCGGCCTCGGCCGCCAACTCTTCAATCAACCCTGTCAGCCGTTCCAGTTTGCTCGACCAGTTCGGCTTCTCCTTGTTCACCAGGAACGTACCGTTCGCGCTCATCCGGCACATCAGCAGCGCCATGCGCAGGCGCAGGAGATCCATCTCGGTCAGGAACTTCTTGGCCACGATCGATGCGACCGTCTGCATATGCGCATCGTGCATCGACTTCTGTTCGTCGGTCGGCGGAATGCGGACCACTTCGGTCGTTCGCTCGGGCAGCTCCAGCCTCACGGAGGTGCGCGTCCGCCGCAGCAGGATCGGCTTGAGCCGTTCGCGTAACTGGTCGAGGTTCTGGTAACCGACCAGCTTGCCCGTCTCGCTCAACTGACGATGTTCGTTGAAGAAGCGGAATCCCGGCCCCAGTCGGCGGTTGTCGATGAACTGCACGACCGAGTACAGGTCTTCCAGGCGATTCTCCAGCGGCGTGCCCGACAGCACCAGCGCGAAGCGCGACTTCAATCCCTTCACCACCCGGCTGGTCTTCGCTTCCCAGTTCTTGATGCGCTGGCCTTCGTCGAGAATAATCAGGTCCCACGGCACCTGCTCGATCGCCAGAATGTCCTTCAGCACCTGCTCGTAGTTGCAAATGGTGAAGAACACGTCGCCGCTATACTGCGTCTCGCGCTGGGCGACCGGGCCATCGATCAACTGCGATGTACGATCGCAGAAGCGGTTGATTTCACCGCGCCATTGCGATTTCAACGACGCCGGGCAGATCACCAGCGTCCTGCGGATACCTGCCTCGCGCGCCAGCAACTCGGCGACGCCTACACCCTGAATCGTTTTGCCGAGACCCATGTCGTCCGCCAGCACGGCCCTCCCGGCCCCGACGACAAACGCGATCCCTTCCAACTGGTACGGCAACAGCTTCGTCTTCAACAGTGTCGTGCGCAGCGGGTGCGCTGCCGGATCCTTACGGATCTCGGCCACTTTGTCGCGCAGCCGTTCCACATGCAGCCGCTGCTGGATGAACTCCTCGGCATCGGGCCAGACGACGAACTCACGCGCCAGCCCTTCGAGCTTGCCGAGCGCATTCAGCAACTTGCGCAGCGGCGGATTAACTTTGTCGCGGAACGGTTCCATCACCTCGGCTACATCGGCCGGCAGCTTGTCCGGCATTGCCACGCGCAGCGTTACATCGCGCCCGTAGTCGAGCAGCACTTCAATCTGCTTCTGGCGGAAGCGAGACTTCAACTGCTCGGCCGTGAATTTGCGCTTCACGATCGCACCCACACGCATGATGTGCTTGCAGGTACCCAGCGTGTTGGTGCGGAAGTCGGGACAAGTGCAATGCGATTGCCCCGGTTGCAGGCCGCGCAGGGAAACCCCGTACGACTTGCCGCTGAGCGTGCTGGTCACCAGGTAGTCCCCCCAGGGAGTCTCCCGGTTTTCCGATTTGATCTTCATCCGCTCGGTGCTGGCGCGTTCCCAGCGCTCGGCAATGGCGCGTTCGACAATTGCCTCATCGCTCAGCGATGCGACCGGTTCCTGCTCGGGCGGAGCTTTTGCGAGGCCGAGGGCCGTCTTGTTGTCGAGCACCAGCGAAACGACACAACCGACATGATCACAGACCTTGAAGCACTTCGAACAACCCCAGGTCAGTTGCCCGCGTGCGGCCTGGTCGTGCTTGAGGGTCGCCTCCACGTTCCCTTCCGAATCGGGGATCGACACGCGCAACTCGTCGGCCGTGAAGCGGACATCCTCACGCAGGTTGACTTCGAACTTTCCCCCGCGCTGAATCGCCCCGCGCCCTTCGCTGCCCAGCAGCTTACAGGCCCGCTCGAACGAGAGGTGCGACAACAGGTCCCGGAACGTCAGCAGTCGGCTTGGTTTGGTCAGCGCCATGTGTGGAATCCCTTCGCGAAAAAGTGTCCGTCGTAGTCTATGAACGTGGTGAAATGCAGTCAGCGGGAAGTGCGTGAATTGGCGACCGCAAGACGTGGCAGCCAATTGATGGAACCCGATCCCCGCGCCGGAAGTGAAGGCCGATGAAACCGCACAGCCTCCGCGTCAACTCGCGACAGCGAAAGAATACCGTTCTGGCGTAAATTCCATCGAAACCGATGCAGTTGCAGCTTGCACGATGCCCGAACCGGGCCGAAATGAACTATCCCCGACTGGAGTCGAACCAGTAACCTTCGGCTTCGGAGGCCAACACTCTATCCAATTGAGCTACGGGGACATTCAACATCAGGATTATAACAGTCGGCGGCGAACTGTCCAGACCGGGGTTGGCAGACCGAAAGCTTGGACACTGCGGAATCATCCGGGGTTCGGTCCCTGTCGCGTCACGTGGTTCGGATCGCGGATTCGACCTGCTGAAGCCACTTGTCGAAATGCGGACACTTTTGGCGAATCTTGTCGAGGCCGATGTACTCCGCGATATCCGGCCCAGCGGTCGATTTGCGTCCTTCGTACTGGGGAAGCACACTGATGATACGTTTCGAGGGAGCCGAATGCTGCCCGTCGTCGATATGTTCGACCGAAGACTCACTGGCCGCGATCTGTTTCAACCTGTCGATGATTGCATCGCAGTTCTCGAAGGCGATGGCAAAAGCTTCGGGTTGGCTGAACAACAACGTCTCGAATTCGTGAAGGAGGATGTGCGGAAAGAAGAAGCGGTGATCGATATCGGACTCAAGTGCCTGCTCAAGCGATTCCACATACGGCGTTGGATTTGCCGGGTTGCGCGTCAGATCCGCCGTTCCCGGAAAGTCCGCGGGAAGCGCGTACAGATCGAACATGGTCGCGAAATAAACGTTCTCGTTCTCGCGTTGCTTGATGGTATTCGTGATGAAGCGGCGAACGCGGTCGTAGCGAGCCCGCTTTCCCAAGCCGTAGATGTGATGATGATCCTTCTCTCCCACCGCCAGCGTATGGACCATGCCCGTTCCCGGCATGAACAAGTGAGGTTGAAGGACCTGGACGCAGAATTGCCGCTCCGTCGCCCCTTCGCAAAACACATACAGATGCGTCACAGCGTTGGCCCCCCGCCGATGACATTCCGCTGCCATAACTCGCCGATGCTGTAATCACTCAGCCAAATCGACAGATCCTCCTCTGTCAACCGCCGAAACAACGATTTGCCGCCTCGCGTTTCAACCGTCACGATCTCGGACGGGCCGAAGTAGTTCAGGAAACTCTGCGACTGGGTGGAGACGATGATCTGCGACTTCAACGACGCTGCTCGAATCAGACCCGCCACGATCTCCAGGGCATGCGGATGGAGGCCTAGTTCCGGTTCGTCGAGAACGATCAGGTTGGGCAGGTCGTTCCCGGGTTGGAGAAGCAGCGTGCAGATGGCCATGGCTCGGAGCGAACCATCAGAAATCTGATGCGGTCCGAACAGGTAGTCGTGACCGTGCTTTCGCCAGTTGAGAACGATCTCGTTCGGATTGAGTCGGCTGGGTGCCAGTTCAAAATCCTTGAACTCGGGAACAATTTTGCCGACCGTCGAGACGATGCGTCGATAGGCCGTGGGCGAAGTCTCCTGATAGGCAAATAGCATCGCGGCCAGATTGCCGGCATCCGGCATCAAATAGCGATTGTCATTGATGTAGCAGAAAAGACGTATTCTCGCCAACGCGGATGTGTCATGAAAATGATAGACCCGGGATTGGTTCAATAGATGACAGATCAATTGGGCCGTCTTGTTCCCAGAGCCCGCTTCGGATCGAATCGCCGTTTCGAGATGTCCCGCACCGAACAGAATATCATGGGGTTCAGTGTGATCGGCGCGGGAAAGCATGACTCGCTCTTCGCTGAAAATCATCGAGTCGCCCGCGGCATGAAACAGTCGCATAATGTAGCGATTGACCCCCTTCTCGGTTTCAAATTCGAGGTCGCCCAGAATCTGTGGTGTGATCTTCGGTCCGAAGTGAAGCATTGACTGAGCCCGACCTGAAACGCCAATGTACTCTTGTAGCCTCCCTCCCATCATTTCGTTCATCATCTTGAAGAACGTTACGAAGTTGCTCTTCCCGGCACCGTTCGCTCCGATGAGTATGTTCAGCGATTGAAGACTCAAGTCCATCGACTTGATCGACTTGTAGCCTTCAATTCGAACTCGTCGCAACATGTTCATGAAATCGCCTGCAAGTTCCGCCGAGACAGCCGGATTAATGTGATTGTACCTTGTGCAGTCCCACTTGAAGTAACTCTTTACTTGCGGACGGCTTCGCGACCCAGTTCCCCACCTGCCCGCCGCCGCCCGGCATTCCCTCCGCCAGTCCCCGCCCGGGTCAGCGCGTACCAGCAGAAGTAGCAATGGTTGCTGCTTCCACCGGGAAGGGCTATTCGGTTCATTTCTTCTTCTTCACCACCGGCGCGCTCCCCACGTTGGCTTTCTGGGTCATCAGGAATGCCAGCAGATCGTTGAACTCGTCGCGGCTGATCCATTTCAC
>JBBQII010000307.1:0-5456 GCA_038324795.1 Gemmatales bacterium | reverse complement strand
GAAGTTCATCAGTCCCCGGTGCTCGATGGCAGTGCCGTTCGGCAAACCTGTCGAACCCGAGGTATACAGCACGTAGGCCAGGTCGGTCGGCTGGTACTCGACCGATTCCGCGGGAACTTCCGGGATCGGATCATCCAGATAAACGATGCGTGCATTGCCGGGCGGCAGGCGATCCTGCAAGCGGCGATGGGCAATGACGATCGGCGCCTGGGTGTCGCGAATGAAGAGGGCAAGTCGATCAGGCGGAAAATTCGGATCGAGAGGCAGGTAAGCCCCGCCCGCCTTCCAGACGCCGAGCATCGCGGCAGGGGCATCAACGGTACGATCCACACAGACGCCGACGAGCGTATCGGCCCGCACCCCGAGCGAACGCAGGTATGCCCCGATTCGGTCGGCGCGTGCCGTCAGCTCCCGGTAGGTCAGGGTCGTTCCCTGGGCCTCCACGGCAATGGCGTCCGGGGTGCGTATTGCTTGCTCATCAATCAACTGAAAGATGCAGCGTTCCCGGGGGTAATCGGCCGCGTTGGCGTTGAAACCCTGGACGATTTCACGGCGCTCGGCAGCATCGAGCAGCGGGAGGTCGACAAGGCTCATCTCGGGGCTGCGGCAGGCGGCACCGATCAGGTTTCGGAGATGCCCCACGAATCGCCCGGCATAAAATGCGTCGTAGCGGTTGGCGTCGTACTCCACGAAGCCGGCGTGTGTTCCATCGGGACAAGTCCCCAGATGCAACCGCCAACCGGCCCTGCTCGGCGCCGAATCGAGGACCGTTTCGCCCTGGAAGCTGAAAGCAAGCGATTCGGCGGGGACTGGAGCGGGATCGCTCGACTGATCGGCAAGGTGCGCAATCAAGGCGTTGCGGACAGTCCGCACCCAGCGCGTGAACGGAATGTCGCCGGTGCAAGTCAACGGCAACGGCCCGGGCACGCAGACGGTCAGTTCGTCGCGGCCCAAATAGCGCTGCATGAGCGCCGCGAAGGCAGCAAACCACACATGGCCGGGCGTCGCATAAACCGATCCGGCAAACCGGGCAACTTCATCGGAAAGTTCCGCCGGGACGGTGAACGGGATTCGTTGCGGCGTCGGGGCGTCGGCGCTCCGCCGATTCGCAAAGGGAAGTTCAATGGTCGTGTCGGGCGCGGAGCGCGCGGCGGTAGCCGAGCCATCCCGCATGTCGCCATCGTGCTTGAAGTCATGATCGCGAAGGCACTGAGTAAACGCCGGCACGGTCGGATGATCGAGCACCGAAACTGGCGGCACGACGAATCCGAAACGATTACTCAACACGGCGGCGATTTTCACCGCGTCACGCGAGCTGCCGCCGAGCGCGAAGAAGTTGTCGGTAGGCGCCACTTTTGCACGGCCAAGGACTTCAGCCGTTGCAGCCGCGACCACCGACTCTTCCGGACCTGGTTCGGCTTCGAATCCTTCGAAAACTGGCGAATATACGCCATCTTGAAGCGACAGGGAGCTCATTGAGATCTTCTCCAAAAGGCGTGTTGCCCGGCAATTATCTCAGAGATCCGGATTTGCCTGGGCGATTTCACAGCATCCGCAAGGACTCTGCTCCGGCCGTGGCCGACGCGTCTTTCCCATCATGCGCAGAAATGGAACGGAAACGTCTCGGCCGCGAAGTACGGAGTAAAGAAGTTGGATTAAACGAACCGGCAACCGAGCGTTGCGGTGAGAGCGACGTTCGGTCCCAGTTCGTTTCGCGATGTCGGCCGAAGCTACGCGAAGCACTTTTCGCGAACAGCCGGCCCCGGAATCTCGGTCGCATCGGCGTCACGAACGCGATTGTTCTCGTCAACGAGCACAACCTTGGGATGCATCGCTTTCGCTTCGGCATCGGAAAACTCGGCGAAAGTGGCCAGGATGACCAGGTCGCCCGGCCGCATCAAGTGGGCCGCTGCCCCGTTGATGCAGATCACACCGGAGTCCCGATCCCCCTGCAGCGCGTAGGTCATGAGTCGGGTGCCGCGTGTTACATTCCAGATGTGGACAGCCTCATTGGGGATGATGTCCGCCGCTTCCAGCAGATTCTGGTCGATGGTCACGCTGCCTTCATAATCGACGTCCGCGTGCGTTACAGTCGCCCGGTGAATTTTACTCTTGAACATGTGTCGCCGGCTCATCAGAAGCTCCATGAATCGAGGGTGTAAGTGATGGAGTACTGCTTCGCAAGAAGTCCCGCCCGTTCAGGGAAACGACCACGTACCGCAGCGATTGGGAGAAGGAGAGTTCGCCCTTCGAAACGGTCCTGCTGTGACATCCGTACCAGCTTAGCTCACGTTTCGGGTGAACGCCGACTAAACTCGGCGGGAACGTCCAACTGGCGACAGCTTCGCCCGAAAATGAACATTTGTCGCAACAAAGACAAGCCTGCGGCAGTTCCCGCCAGATACTCGCGGACGGTTCTCCATCCGTGAATCGGCGAGCCATCCCCGATCATCAGCAATTTCTTGACTGTTGCACGAGCAAGTGCTTGAAGAAGACCACGCTCTCCCAGCTCTCGACAGCGGCTCATTGGTCGCGCGCCTATGGGTGGACATCACTCGTTAACGCATTGGGCCCGGTGAGTCGGTCGCTGTCGCAATCAGGCTGCCGCCCGGATTTGCGAATGTCGCGAGAGCAGTTGCAGCAC
Source organism: Gemmatales bacterium (assembly GCA_038324795.1). Taxonomy (GTDB): domain Bacteria; phylum Planctomycetota; class Planctomycetia; order Gemmatales; family Gemmataceae; genus JAIOQJ01. The sequence continues at coordinate 2,812 of JBBQII010000307.1, read as the reverse complement.
CTGTGCCGCGGTAGCCAGGGCGTCGCCTCGCGGGCTTCGTGTCGCGAGAGCGGGCATCAACATCCGGTCGAGAATGCGCAGTACCCGTCTCGGCAGCTGGCGGGCCGAATTGGTATTCGCGAAGGTGTCGAGGACGGCGTCGCCGTGGCCGAGCGGCAACGGCTTCCACTCGGCACCCGGCTCGTAGTGCGTGAAAAGCACCAACCCGACGGGCAAAGGGCCGACCAATCCCGCGGTCCACCGCGGCGATTCATGATGCGGGAGGGGAACGACGGGCTGCCGAAGGTTCAATGCCCTGGGGAACGGATGCACCAGTCCGTTTTCATCAACAAGGGCATACTCGTCGGAAAGGTAGTCGGCACCTTGATGAATCAATGCGGCCGTCAGCGTCGACTTGCCCGTGAAACCCTTCCCGGGGATGACGATGGCCCGCCCGCGCCAGCCGACCACACCGGCGTGAACGATCACGAATCGCGGCGACGAACCGGCCACGAACGGCTCGAGATCGAAAGCAAGCAATTTGACCGCCGCTTCGAAGTTCAGGGCGCGTTCCACCGTTCGGCCGTCGATTGTCACGTCGTACGCGGGGCCGAAACATACAGGTCGATGCGGGTTCTCGCGAAACGTGTAGACGCGGTCGATCGGCATGTCAGTGGCAGGTTGCCACTGCATGGGAAGACGAGCGACGATCGCATCAAGGAGCGCGTCGCTGTCCGTCCGCAGGGCGATGATGACGCCCCACATGTCGAACAGCTGTTCGACAATGGACGATGGCGGTGGTGCGGGAGAGGTCGAAAAGTTCACTGCAGTTCGCCCAGGCATCATACTTTCCTCGAGCTGCCGGGCATTGTCCGTAACGGTGTTTTCGTCGCCGGACAGGTGGCACGTGAAATGAATCTGGCGGGCGATGCGCCGATCGATCCTTCACCGGGGAGTTGAAGCGTGCTGTAACAGTTATGCGGCGGAACGCGAAGTGGAGACGGCCAGTCGCAATACCGCTGAACAGTAGTGGAAGAATTTAACCACGGATGACACCGACGACACGGATAAGACCCGAGATGTGCCTGCTCAGCCTCGTGTATCGAGTTTGATCCATCCGGTTTTATCCGTGTTCTCCGTGACATCTGTGGTCAAAATGAACAACTGCACGCCAGCCTTTAACTGAGTATGAATGGCATCGCTCAAAATTGAGCGGTATTGCGGCCAGTCGCGAAGGCGGGCCCGGACCGCCGGCCCACTAAAGACGACTGGGCACCGTGTGCCCAGTCTCAACGGTTTTAAGTTGGAACTTGCTGCTTCAGCGCCGTCGATCGAACCAGACGGTGATGGCCACAACGCCGACGACCACCCCCAGCGCGGCGAACGCGATGCCGAACCAGCCGTACGAACCATAAATCTGGTCGTACATCCGTCCCGGAAGACGAAGGATACCCATGACAGACTCGTCGGATGAAGTGATGAAGACGACGGGTAATGGGAGTCTGGCACACGATGTTTGGCTTGGCAAATCAGGTGGCTTTTTTCAGCTGGGGCGAGAATGCGGGCTCACATGTCAGGGCACGATTCTCACGCCTCTCTCTCATCGCGAGGGTCATTCTCACGTTTCGAAAGGTCATTATCACGTTCCCTCTCACCGTTTTGGCGTCATTATCACGTTCCCTCTCACCGTTTGGGTGTCATTATCACGTTCCCTCTCACCGTTTTGGCGTCATTATCACCGTTTGGGCGTCATTATCACCATTTCGACCTCTCTCTCACGGAGGGTGTGGGTGAAATGATAACGACCGTTTGGGGCAGGGTGTTGCCCGGTTAATCCGGCTCGCGGTTATTGGGTTGGAGACGAATGACCGGGATTTCCCGATCGGCCGAGCCTGAATCTCGAGTAGAATGCAGGGATGACCATGTCCACACTTCATGATGACACGGCCGCGGTTCTCTACGATGGCCAATGCCCGCTGTGCCGAAAGTCGATCGCGATTGTGAAACGGCTCGACTGGCGGAAGCGCCTGAGCTACCACGACGCGCGCGACATCGAGCATCTGCCGCCCTCCGACGTGCCGCTCGATCCCGCGGCCATGATGCAGGAGATGCATCTGCTGACGCCCGACCGCAAACGGGTGTACAAAGGTTTCCGGGCGTTTCGCTATATGTCGGCCCGGTTGCCGCTGCTGTGGGCGTTCTGGCCGATGCTGTTTCTGCCCGGCGTACCGTGGCTGGGCGAACGAGTGTACCTCCGGGTGGCCCGAAATCGATATAATTTGGTTCCATGCCACGATGGGGAGTGCGCGGTGCCACTGCGTCCGCCGGCCGATAAGGCGCGAACCCCGTCGGGCTGATCAATCTCCCTGCACACAGGAAGGCAGCACCGCACATGGGTCGGCACTTCGTGGATCAGTTCACCGACGGCGAGAATGTCGAAGAAGTTTACCTCGTCACCGATAAACAACTGCGAACCAACAAGAACGGCAATCCGTACCTTCAGGTAGAACTCCGCGACCGGACTGCCAGCATTGTCGCCCGCCTCTGGAACGCCGGCGAGCCGCTGTTCCGCTCGTTCGAGACAGGTGATTTCGCCGCCGTCAAAGCCAAGGTCCAACTGTTTCAAGGCACACTGCAACTGATTCTTTCGCACATCGAACGCGTCGACAGTTCCCGGGTCGACCTCGCCAACTTCCTGCCGCACACCCCGCACGACATCGGCAAGCTGCTCGAACGCCTGCGGGCGTCGCTGAAGAAAGTCGGCAATCATCACCTGCGCGCACTGGCCGAGTGCTTCCTGATCGATGAGTCGTTCATGCGGGCTCTGTGCCGT
>JBBQII010000306.1:0-5459 GCA_038324795.1 Gemmatales bacterium | reverse complement strand
CGAGCATCCCGACGACGATCGCGGAGCCGATGCGTCCGAGGCCGATCCCGCGCGCGAGCGGCGGGATGCGGCGCACGAGGATCAGGCAGGGCCGCGCGCTTCAGCGGGGTCTGCGCAATCGCTTGATCCACATGCTTTTCGTGGCCGACCAACCAGCGCGTCTGGATCGGCCCCGGGGCCACCGCGTTCACCCGCACCTCAGGTGCGAAGGCCCGCGCGAGTGACTGCGTCATGCAGTTCATGGCTGCCTTGCTGGCCGAGTAGGGGATGGAGCTGCCGTGCCCCTGCAATCCCGCCACCGATGAGATATTCACCACGCATCCGTTGCGTGCCTTCAGGTGCGGCATGGCCGCGCGACAGGCGTAGAACGCCCCCTTCAGGTTCACCTGGAAGATCTCATCCCAGATCGGGTCGGTCACTGCTTCCAGGTCGGTATGCGCGATGAAGTGCGTCGTACCGGCATTGTTCACCAGCACATCGATCCCGCCCAGCTCCGCGACGCAGCGGGCGACCATCGCCCGAACCTGGGCATCGTCCGAGACGGTGGCCTGGCATAAGATCGCTGGGACGCCGAGCTTCTTCACGTCTGCGAAGGTCTCTTCCGCTTCGGACTTCGATTTCGAGTAGTTGACGGCCACGGCAAAGCCGTGCTGCGCGAACCGAAGTGCTATCGCCCGGCCCGCACCAGTGGCCGAACCGGTGACGAGAACGACACGTTGTTGAGTCATGATGAAACTCCGAGAGGATGGGCACCCGTAGCCGCGTTCGCCAGAACGCGGGAAACGCCGCCGATCCGCGGTCTGGCGAACGCGGCTACGGTGCGCGCGTCCACACTGGATCACCCTTTACGCTTGCTGGCAGCACATCGCCAACCGGCGGCAGTGCTCCCTGCGGTGCGGGGCGGGGCGGCGGCAACTGTTCGGCCGTCGCGGGGCCGAGAACCATGCCGGGCGGTTGTCCCATGGCATAGCCCAATCGGGCCACGGCGGCGAGATAATTGTACATCGCGGAGAAGTAGCGGTTCTGCGAACGCGTCAGCGAAGTCTCCGCATCGACAATGTCGGTCGGTGTCGCGGTACCGTTGCGGTACTTCACACGCATCAGCCGCAGGTTCTCTTCCGACTGCAGCACGGCGGTGCGCGACAGGCCGATCTTCTCGCCTGACGCGACCATGATGCGGTAGGCCACGTTCACTTCCAGGCTGATGCCGTCGAGGATCGTCTGCGCGTTGGCGATCTCCGCGTCGCTGACCGCGGCCGCTGATTGCAGTTCGCCACGGTGCCGGCCGCCCGTGTACAGCGGTACGTTGAAGTGCAGCCCGGCCCCGTCCTGCCAGCCGGTGCGAACGTTGTCGCCGGCCACGTAGCCGACGGCTGCGCGCGTGAAGATATGCGGGCGGAAGTCGGCCGCGCGGAAGTCTCGCTCGGCCACGGCGGCGGCCACCGCCTCGCGCGCAACGCCGATCTCCGGGCGCTCGTTGGCCGCAACGGACAGGTACTCCGGCAGCGGGCGATGCGGTTGCTCTTTGATCTCGAAGTCGATCACTTGCAGCGGCAGGCCCGCATTGCGGCCCATCACGTTGTTCAGCTTCGCCAGCGAGATGAACTCCGCCTCGCGCGCGTTCACCAGTGCTTCACGGCTTTCGGAAAGCTGCACTTCTGCCCGCAGTACGTCGTCCTTGTCAGCCACGCCGTTCTTCCGACGCGCGTTCGTGTCGTGCAGAATCGACTCGGCTCGTTGGATCGCCTCGTCCTGCACCCGGCCGTACGCCCGCGCGAGCAGCACGTTGTAGTAGGCCGCGGCCACGTCGAAGTCGATCGTCTGTACCGCGCGCTGCCACTGCAGTTCGGCCAACCGGGCACGGGCGGTCGCTTCTCGGAAGCGGCTGCTGGTGCGGCCAAAGTCGTACAGCGTCCACTGCAGCACCATTTCGGCTTGGGCGTACTGATGTGCCCCATCCCCGGTGCCAATGAGGAACCCGGCCGCACCGGGCGAACCCGGGCCCTGGTTGTTCGACGTATAGCCGGTCTGCGAGAGGATGTCGAATTGTGGCAGAAACGGGGAGAAGGCAACCGCTTCCTGCCCACGGGCGCGATCGATGTTCGCGCGGGCTGCGCGCAGGCGCGGGTTGTTCGCGCGGGCGAAGTTCACCGCTTCGGTCACGCTGAACCGCAGTTGATCGTTCGTGATGTCTTTGAGATCTGCCGGCTTGATGACCGACTCGTTGAGATCGATCGACGTGGCCGGCGGCACCGTGATCCGTTGAGCGACCGCCGGCGGCGACATCGCCCCCGGCAATGGCGACGCCCAATGGTCGTGTCGGCACCCGGCCAGCAAAGCGAGCACCCCCGCGAGCATCAGCGTTCGTTGCAACGTTGAGCGCACAGGGGTTGTGTTTCCTCGGTTGGGTTAGCCGCGACGCGGCCTCATCGGTATTATCGGCACAACCGCTACACCTTCTTGAGTGCTCCTCCGAAAGATGGCCAAAGTCTGCCGGTCAGGGAAACTCGCGCCTTCCACGCGATGAGGCTTTCCCAGATCGAGTAGGAAACCGGCGTGACCAGCAGTGTCAGCAGCAGCGACAGAATCTGCCCGCCGAGGATGACCTTCGCCATGCCGGCCCGGCCAGCGGCCCCGGGCCCTTCGCCCATCGCCATCGGGATCATGGCGGCCACCAGCATGACGGTCGTCATCAGGATCGGTCGCAGACGTGTCCGGTTGGCGGCCAGGATGGCCTCGGCCACGCTCATCCCTTTCGCACGAAGTTGATTAGTATAGTCCACCTGCAGAATGCCGTTCTTCTTCACGATGCCGAACAGCATGAACACGCCGAAGATCGCGAAAATATCCATCTTTGTCTGCAGGATGATCAACGACAGGATGGCACACGGCACCGTCACCGGAAGGGCGGCCAGGATCGTCAGCGGGTGCACGAAGCTTTCGAACTGGGCGGCCAGCACCATGTACATGAAAATGAACGCCAGGAGAAACGCGATGGCGAAGTTGTCGTTGGTTTCCTTCATCGACTTCGCTTCGCCGAGAAAGTCGTAGCGGTAGTCAGCGGGAAGATTCAGCGTTTTCAGGAACGCATCCATTTCCGCCACTGCGTCACCCAGCGGTTTGCCGTCGAGGTTGGCGGAGATCACCACCTGCCGCTGCCGGGCAAACCGCTCGATCGTGTTCGGGCCCTGGGCTCGCTGGAAGTCGATCAGGTTGCCCAACTGCACGACTCCGTCTTCCGCCTTGGTCGAGGGCACGGCCATGCGGGCGATCGCGTCTTCATCATTACGCAGCTTCTGGTCAGCACGCAGCCAGACGTCATACTGTTCGTCGTTCTCCTTGTACTTCGTGATCGGCTCGCCGCCAACGAGGATATTCGTCACGCTCGCCACGGACTGCAGCGACACCCCCAGGTCGGACATCCGTTCGCGATTCGGGATCAGCCGCAGTTCCGGCTTGCGCATTGACAGCGAGGTATCCACATCCACGAACCCGCCGCGGTTCTTCAACCAATCCATGATCGTGTCGGAATACTCTTCAAGCTTCCTCATGTCAGTGCCGCGCAGGTTCAGGTCGATATCGACCTGGCGCATTCCTTCGGCCGCGATGGCGGCTGCTTCCTGGACAGCTACCCGCAGGTCGGGATACTCGGTCATGATCGCGCGGGCGCTCTTCATCACGTCGAACTGCGAGTAAGGCCGCTGCTTCAGGTCGATGAGGCGGACGTAGATGGTCCCCTTGGTCACGTCGCCGGAACCCTTGGTGACACGGCCGGAGGTATCGCCGATGACGGTATATGTGTGCGTGGCCCCTCGCAACTGCTGCAGACGCCCTTCGATCTCCTGGAAAACTTCATCAGCGCGATCCAGCGAGTATCCCTCGGGCAGTCTGATCGAGACTTCGAATTCGCTTTGATCGTCCTTGGGCACGAACTCGGTGCCGACGATCTGCATCAGGACCGGTGTGGACGCGAGCAGGCCGACCGTCAGCAGTACCACCAGTCCGCGATGCCGGAGCGCCCAGCCAAGCGAGGCCATGTATGAGCGTTCGATGAGCCGCCAGAACAAGCCGCCCTTGCTCGACGAATGGGCTGGGTTAAGTTTCAGGAACCGCGAGCAGAGCATCGGCGTCATCGTGAACGATATCAGCATGCTCATCAGCACCGCGAAACCGACAATGAAGCCGAAGCAGCTGAAGAATCGGCCCACCTGCCCCTGCATGAATGCAATCGGCGCGAAGATGACCAGCAGCGACAGCGTCGTTGCCAACACGGCCGGTGCGATCTCCCGCGTGGCCCGGGATGCAGCTTCGCGGGCGCCGAGGCCGTATTCTTCCATGTAACGAAAGATGTTTTCGTGCACCACCACTGCATCGTCGATCACGATGCCGATCGCGAGGATCATTGCTAACATGCTGACGTTGTCGATCGTATAGCCCATAAAACTCATGAAGGCGAACACCGGGATCATCGTCGTCGGGATCGAGAGTGTCGCGATCACCGTTGTCCGCCAGTCGCGCATAAACAACAGGATCGTCAGGCTGACGAGTACGGCCGCCAGCATCAGATGTGTCCGCACTTCGTCCATCGAGTTCCTGATGAACCGCGACTGATCGCGGATCACTTCGATCTGAATATCGTCCGGCAGCACATCGCGAAGCTGCGCCAGGCGGGCCTTTACCTTGTCAACCAGCGCGACGGTGTTCTGCCCCGACTGCTTGGTGATGATCAGCGTCACCGCGTTGTCACCCACCCGATCGCCGGGCGTGGATTCCTTCACCCAGAGCCGGCTCAGGCTGCGCGGCTCTTCGAACGATTCGACCACTTTGCCGACTTCATCGAGATAGATCGGCTGCCCGCCGCGGTTGCCGACGATCAGCTTCTCGAAGTCACGAGGCTTTTCCATCCGCCCCATCGTGCGCAGGCCGACTTCGCTCTGCCCCTTGTCGACACGGCCGCCGGGCAGTTCCTGGTTCTCCCGCTGAAGGGCCAGGCGCACGTCGTCGATCGACAGGTTGCGGTACTTCTGCAGTTTCTCCGGGTCGATGGTCACGTTGATGGCGCGTGTGCGCCCGCCGACGAGCGTTACCGTGCCGATTCCGTTGATCGTTTCCAGATCTTCCTTGATCTTCTTTCGCGCGATCTCCGTGATCTCGCGGAAGTCGCGCCGGCCGGAAATCGCGATGGTCATGATGGGGGAGGCATCGATCTGGAACTTGTCGACGATCGGCGTCTCGGTACCGGTCGGCAGTTGGCTCAGGATCGTGCGGACTTTCGATTCCACTTCCTGGGCGGCCACGTTGCCGTTCTTTTCCAGCACGAACTGGATGGTGACCTGGGAGATGCCTTCTTTTGTCGTCGAGCGCAGTTCGTCAATGCCCGAGACGGTATTGACCGCCTCTTCGATCGGACGGGTGACGGACGTCTCCATCTCTTCCGCACTCGCGCCGCGCAGCGTGGT
>JBBQII010000305.1:0-5463 GCA_038324795.1 Gemmatales bacterium | reverse complement strand
CTTCGACGACAGGGAACCGCGGTGCTCGCCGTCTGGATGACGGTCTTGGGCCTTGGGGTTTCCATTTCTCATGCGCATGCGGCAGGCAGCATTCCGCACGTCCACGGCTACGGCTGGAATCAGTCGACTTGCTTGTCGTTGCCGGCGGGTCACTCTGAGGGGCCATTGGAACCGCATCGGCACTTCGTTCTGCTCGGGATTGAGTTCCCGGGCGATGAATGCCCTGACTGTGCGGTGGCCAGTTCGGGCACGCCGCATGCCAGTTCCGCCGTCAGTTCCGGCGGCGACTTACCCGAATGCCAGACTGCCGACATCTTCCTTGGTCACACTCCCGCCATGGTGTTCGTCGGTTTGGTAACGCCCTCACGAACCTCGTCTACACCTCCCGTCCCTGCCGCCCCTCTCTCGGCGTTCGCACGTCGTGACGTGTCCGGGGTTCTGCGCTCGTAACGATTTCGATCGTCATTTCTCCGTGCTGGTGCCGGCATTCCGGTGCCTCTCGCAATCCGTTCGCTTCCTTCCCCGACTTTTCCGCCGAGGTATTCCCATGTCGATCGCAATAATGGCTCAGCCAGTTGATTTGATTGTGCCTGTACCGCTTGCCGTGCAAACCGATCGGGCCAGGCGACGGACTGCCGTCCTGGCCGGAATGGCGCTCCTCGCGGCCGGCGTTGTTGCCGGTGTGGTGGGCGACCGGTTGTTCACGCCATCCGCAGACAAGGCGATGCCTGCTGCCGTCGAGAACCCCGCCGAGGCAGGGGCTGATACGGTTACTTTCGGCCCGGACAAGCAAGCCGCCGCCGGGATCGAATCCGTCGTCGTTTCATCCGAACCACTCGTCGCCCGCGTCTGGCGCACCGGACGGGTCGCCCTGCACGATGACCGACTGGCCCACATCAGCCCGCCGGCGGAAGGGATCGTCCGCGAGGTGAGGGTGACGCTCGGTCAGGCGATCTCCGCCGGGGATATCCTGGCAGTGATCGACAGCCGGGAACTCGGGCAGGCGAAACTCGATGCCTACAAGGCCAAAATCGGCTTGACGGCCGAGCGGGAACTGGACGCCCGCACCCGGACCACGATGGCGAACGCCGACGAACTGCTCAAGCTGCTGGCTATCGAAACGCCGCTCGCAGACATTGAGAAACGGATGGCCGACAAACCGATCGGCGACTGGCGGCAGCAACTCCTCGGGGCGTATACCCGGCGAAAGCAGTTGCAGGCGCAACTGGCGTCCCAGAAAGCGACCGCAGGGGCCATCCCCGAGTCAACTGTCCTCAAGACGGAAGCCGATGCGGACGCGGCCGGGGCCACATACACGTCACTGATCGAGGATCTGAAGTTTCAGGTGAAGAACCAGGTACGGCAGGCGGAACTGAAACTGAAGGACGCTGAAACGACGCTTGATGTGGCCAAGTCCAAGTTGCTGATGTTGGGACTGACCGCGGATGCAGTCGACACGCTCGACCCGATTGCGGAAGGGGCAACTGCGTCCCACTTGCTGGTGAAAGCCCCGTTCGCAGGCACTGTTCTGGAGAAGCATGCGGTACGCTCCGAGCGGGTCGGCCCCCAGACGCAGATGTTCGTGGTCGCCGACCTGTCGACCGTCTGGGTGCAGGCGGATGTGTTCGAAGCCGATCTGCCGCTCGTCCGCGGCCTGAAGAACAAACCGGTTGTGTTCCGCTCCATGGTTGCGGGAGTGGCCGAGAGAATGGCGACCGTCATCAGCACGGGCGACCTGTTCGACAAGTCGTCCCGGACCCTCACCCTCACTGCCGAGGCGGCCAACACCGACCGACTGCTCAAGCCCGGCATGTTCGTCGAGATCGGCTTCGATACCGAGGACCCGACGCCCGTCCTCCAGGTGCCTGCGAATGCGGTGCTGCGGAACGAGAACAAACCATTTTTATTCGTGCAGTCGGGGGATGATTGCTTTCGGCGGGCCGAGGTGTCGCTCGGCCGCACCGCCGGGGACAAGGTCGAAATCACTGCCGGGATCAAGGCCGGCGACCGCATCGTCGTTCGCGGGGGGTTCGTCCTCAAGTCTGAACTGCTCAAAGACCAGATGGCGGGGGAATAACTCCATGCTCACCCAACTGATCGACTTTGCCCTGGCCAACCGCTTCCTGGTGTTCCTCGGCACGCTCATGCTGCTGGCCGCCGGCGGATACGCCGCCAGCCGCCTGCCGGTGGACGCAGTGCCGGACGTGACCAACGTTCAGGTGCAGGTGATGACCACCGCCCCCGCCCTCGGCCCGCTGGAGGTCGAGCAGGCGGTGACGATCCCGGTCGAGGCGGCCATGAGCGGGATGCCGCATGTCGAGGAAATCCGGTCGGTGTCCCAGTTCGGGCTGTCCGTGGTCACCGTCGTGTTCGAGGAAGGGACCGATATCTATTGGGCGCGACAACAGATCAACGAGCGGTTGCAGGAGGCACGTGAGAAGATTCCGCCGGGCGTCCCGGCCCCGAAGCCGGGCCCCATCGCCACCGGCCTTGGCGAAATCTACCAGTTCGAAGTGCGGAACAAGCCCGGCCATCATCACTCCCTGATGAAACTGCGCGAAACGCTCGACTGGCAGATCGCCCCGCAACTGCGAAGCATCCCCGGTGTGATCGAAGTCAACACCAACGGCGGCGAATTGCGGTCCTACGAGGTGCGGCCGGACCCGGACAAGCTGCGTGACTTCAACATCCCGCTGTCAAAACTCTTCGACGCTCTCCAGCAGAACAATGCGAATGAGGGGGGAGGATACCTGCTGCTGAAGACACAGGAGCAACGGATTGTCCGCGGCGAGGGGCTGATCCGGTCGCTCGACGACGTGCGGAATGTGGTGCTGGATGCGCGAGGTGACGGCACTCCCGTGTACGTTCATCAGGTGGCCGACGTGCAGTTCGCCCCGGTCCTCCGGCAGGGGGCGGTCACCCGCGACGGCAACGGCGAGGGGGTCGTGGGCATCGTGATGCTGCTGGCTGGGGACAACAGTCGCGAAGTGGTGAAGCGAAGCAAAGAGAAGATGGAGGAGATCAAAAAGACCCTGCCCGAAGGCGTTGAAGTGGACGTGATCTACGACCGCACTGAACTGGTCGAGCGAACCGTCCACACCCTCAAGACGAACCTGATCGAGGGGGGAATCCTCGTCGTGGTCGTCCTGCTGGTGCTGCTCGGCAGCCTGCGGGCCGGCCTGATCGTCGCGCTGTCAGTGCCGTTGGCGATGGCCGGGGCGTTCGTGGGCATGTGGTACGCCGGCCTTTCGGGCAACCTGATGAGCCTTGGGGCCATCGACTTCGGGCTGATCGTGGACGGCAGCGTTGTACTGATCGAGAATGTCGTTCGACGGGTGGCCGAACACAGGCACCATCACAAGGTTGCCCGCGCCCCGATGGAAGTGGTGCGCGACGCCTGCCGGGAGGTGGCCCGGCCGGTCGTATTCGGAGTCGGCATCATCCTGCTCGTCTATCTGCCGATCCTGTCACTGCGGGGCGTCGAGGGAAAAATGTTCAAGCCGATGGCCCTCACGGTCATTTTCGCGCTGCTGACTTCGTTGATCCTCGCCCTGTTGCTCATGCCGGTGCTGGCGTCGATCTTCTTGCGGAGCGTCTCCGAGACGGAGCCGATGCTGGTCCGTGCGGCCAAGGCCGTCTACCGCCCTCTGCTCCGGATCGCGGTTCGACTGCCGGTCCGCGTCATGTTGTTCGCAGCCGGCTTGTTTGCACTGAGCCTGTGGACAGCGGGCAGAATGGGGGCGGTGTTCATTCCCAGGTTGGACGAGGGTTCGATCGCCATCCAGGCGACCCGTCTGCCGAGTGCTTCACTTGAAACGTCCGTCGCCATGACCACGCAGATCGAAAATTGCCTGCGAAAATTCCCCGAGGTCGAGTCGGTGGTGAGCAAGAGTGGCCGGCCGGAGATCGCCAACGACCCGATGACGATCAACCTGACAGACGTGATTGTCACTCTGAAGCCCCGGGAGACGTGGCGATTCGACCGCAAGGAAGATCTGGTCAAGTCGATGGAAGAGGCACTCGAACGAGAGGTGCCGGGGCAGATGTATGCGTTTTCGCAGCCGATCGAGTTGCGCGTGGCGGAGTTGATCGCCGGCGTCAAAACGGATGTGGGCATCAGCGTCTATGGCGACGACCTCGACACGCTGCGGGCGACCGCGGAGGAGATCGCCGCCGTGGTGAACAAGGTGCCGGGGGCGGCGGATGTGGCAGTGGAACAGTCGGGCGGTCTGCCTTACCTGCGCGTGATCCTGAAGCGGGACGTACTGGCCCGGCACGGCATCAACGCACGCACCGTGCTCGACGCGGTGGCAGCCATCGGCGGTAAGGAAGTGGGCCAGGTGTTCGAGGGGCAGCGGCGGTTCCCGCTGCAGGTGCGCTATCCCGAAGCGGTACGGGACGACCTGGAGAAGCTGAAGCGGGTGACCGTCGCCGATCCGCAGGGGCGTCACCTCCCGCTCGAACAATTGGCTGAGTTGAAGTTCGAGGACGGCCCGGCACAGATCAGCCGGGACGCCATCCGCCGCCGGGCGGTGATCTCGTGCAACGTGCGTGACAGGGACTTGGCCAGCTTCGTGGCCGCGGCCCAGAAGGCGGTGGACGACAAGGTGAAGCTGCCGACCGGGTACACCGTCGCCTGGGGCGGGCAGTTCAAGAACCTGCAAGAGGCCACCAAGCGACTTTCCGTCGCCGTGCCGGTAGCGCTGCTGCTCATCTTCGTGCTGCTCTACTCGACGTTCAGCTCGACGAAACTGGCCGCCCTGATCTACCTGAACGTACCGCTGGCGGCTTCGGGCGGGATATTCGCTCTCTGGCTGCGGGGGATGGACTTCTCGATCTCGGCCGGGGTCGGGTTTATCGCTCTGTTCGGGGTGGCGGTACTCAACGGCGTGGTGCTGGTGACCTACATCGTCGAATTGCGGAAGGCGGGGAACAGCGTTCAGGATGCCGCCTTCGAAGGGGCGATGATCCGCATCCGCCCTGTTCTGATGACCGCCCTGGTCGCCACCCTCGGATTCATGCCGATGGCGTTTTCCAGCGGGGCCGGGGCCGAGGTACAGAAACCGCTCGCCACCGTCGTGATCGGCGGACTGGTGACGTCCACCCTGTTAACACTGTTCGTCATCCCGGCGGTCTACCGCTGGTTCGATCCGGCTCCGTAGAAACGTTCCGGCAAGACAGTCGATGTCCGTCAACTTCGCGAGAACGCTGGGGGAGACGGAGGTAGCGCGGAGTAGCTTGCCGCGCGGCCAAGCCTTTCAGCGCGATTGAAATTTCGTTCGATCCCTATCCGCGTTGATTGACGATGCTGTACGCGGTTGGCTGCGCTCAACTCGCCGAAATCCGAGAGGATTTGAAACTCGGCCGGTTTGTTCTCACCAAAGCAGTTGTCACCGGGCAGATGCAGTACATCAGGGGGATTATTGAATCGCTGCCTTGATCTGACGCACTCTCGATTCGCGT
>JBBQII010000304.1:0-5466 GCA_038324795.1 Gemmatales bacterium | reverse complement strand
TGGCGAGCGTGATCCGTCGAATCCACGACGCCGACTCGAAACCAACGTCCGGCCAGGCAATCCTTGATGCCGTCAGTGCCGAACTTCGCGAGGAAGTGGCGTTTGATCCCGGGGGGCTGCGCAACCGCGAACTGCTCGCGGCCAGCAGTTTCCCGGCCGCCGTCTGCCGCATCGGCAGGCAGTTGGCCGAGGCGCTGCACTTCGCCCACGGCCGAAACATCCTGCACAGCGACATCAAGCCGGCCAACGTGCTGATGAACCCCTACGGCCGACCGCTGCTGGCCGACTTCAACGTCTCGACCGTCGTCGAAGGCCCGCGCACCAACACCGGCGGTACGCTGGCTTACATGTCCCCCGAACAGCTTTCCGCTCACATGCGAATGAAGGCCGCACCGGTTGACGAACGAAGCGACATCTATGCGCTCGGCGTCCTGCTGTTCGAAACGCTGACCGGCAAGCTTCCGTTTGAAGGATTCGGCATCAGCAGCCTGTTGACCCTGCTCGAAGCGCAGAAAGGCTTCAACGCGACAGTGACATGGAAGGACGCCCGGAAGATCCCCGCAGTGGTCGAACGCGTTCTCCGCCGCTGCCTCGACCCGCTGCCGGAACGCCGCTATGCCGACGCGGGGCAACTGGCGCTCGCGCTCGATCACGCGGCCGACCTGCTGTCGATTGAAGCAGCCCTGCCGCGCGGCAAGCGCGTCACCGCCTGGGCGCTGAGTTACCCGATCGCGATGCTGTTGGCGCTGACGCTGCTGCCGCATGTGGTCGGGACGATCGTGAATATCTTCTACAACGCGGTCGAGATCAACCTGACACCCGCTCAGCAGGCGGCCTTCGGGCGCACCGTGCCGATCTATAACCTGCTGATCTACCCGGCCGCGATCGTGCTGATGCTGCGCGCGGTCTCGCCTGTCGTCAGCGTCTGGCGACACATCGACACGCTCGGCACCATCCCCGGTCCGCAGGTCGATGCCATCCGCCGGCGGGCATTGAAACTCGGCTCTTGGGGCATGTTCCTCGCGCTGGCCGGGTGGCTGCCCGGCGGCATCATCTTCCCGTTCGCGATCGACATGTTGGCCGGGCCGATCGGGTCACGCACGTACGCGCACTTCATGCTGTCGTTCACCCTGTCGGGTCTGATCGCGTTGATCTATACACTGTTTGGCGTGCAATTCATCGTGCTGCGCGTCTTCTACCCGCGCCTGGGTAATGCGGACAACTACAGCCGGCAAACCGCGCGCGAAGAACTGGCCCGGGTCAGCCGCTGGTTTGGTCCGTTCCAGTTGCTGGCCGCCGTGGTGCCGCTAGCGGGGGCGGTACTGTTGGTGGCCGTCACGGGGGAAATGTCGCTGTCGTTCCGATTGCTGATGACCAGCCTGATCGTCCTCGGTATGGTCGGCGTCGGCCTGGTGCTGACCCTGAGCCGGGTGCTGAATCAGATCGTGCGGGCGTTGGAAGGCCAATCCGCGCGCGTGTAAGCGCGAAGCAGCGCAACGGTATGAACCTTTACGGTCCGGCGCTGTCCTAGATATTCGCCGTTCGCGGCGTCGCCTTCCTTGTGACGTTTTGAATCGAGGTTGAAGTGCACGCTTCCGACGCGGCGACGGTGAGAACAGGGCTGATCTACGGCCTGGCCGCGTATGGGATCTGGGGCATCGTCCCGGTCTATTTCAAACTGGTGGGGGCCATCCCGCCGCGCGAACTGCTGGCTCATCGCATTGTCTGGTCGGCCCTGTTCCTGCTGGGTCTACTTGCCATCACCGGGAAACTGCGGGCGTTCGCCAATGTCTTCAGCAATCGGCGTGCGCTGGGCATGCTGGCGCTCAGCACCATGTTCATCGCGGGCAACTGGTATGTCTTCATTTACAGCGTGATGACCAACCAGATATTGCAGGGCAGCCTGGGTTACTTCATTCTGCCGCTCGTCAACGTCGCCTTTGGAACACTTTTCTTCGGCGAGAAGATGCGGCCGCCGCAATGGGCGGCCCTGATCTTCGCCACCGGCGGCGTGCTGGTGCTGATCCTCTGGCTGGGCATCGTCCCCTGGATCTCGCTGACGCTGGCATTCTCGTTCTCTATCTACGGCATCATCCGCAAGCATGCCCCGGTCGAAGGGACCGTCGGCCTGACGGTGGAAACGGTACTGCTTTCCCCCATCGCGCTGACGTGCCTCTTGTTCTGGGCGAACAACGATGGCCTGGTGTTCGGCAACACCGATGGAACGCTTGATGCGATGGTGGTACTCAGCGGCTTAATTACCAGCGTGCCGCTGATCTTCTTCGCGAAGGCGGTCCAGCGGCTGCGCCTGGTGACGATCGGCTTCCTGCAATACATATCACCGACGGTGGCATTCAGCATCGCCGTGCTGGTTTACCATGAGCCGTTCCCGCTGCCTTATCAGGTCGGCTACGGCCTGATCTGGTGCGGCCTGGCGATCTTCGTCGGCGAGGCATTCTACCGCGGTTGGCGGTCGCGCCGACCGTTGCGTGAGGAGCGGCGGCAGGAAGAGTTGCTGGCGCGCGAGATGGAGATCATGAGTTGATGTAAGGCGTCTATCCCGCCAGTGGCGCAAAAAAAGAAGCGGAGCGCGCGCTCCGCTTCATCTATGGCAATCGGCCGAAGGAACGGCCGGTTCAGGGGTCGGGCAGATCCGTGTCGTCCGTTGACGGGGAAGACTCGTCTTCAGGCTCCCCCGGCGCAGGAATGCGGTAGCGTTCTCCGAGCCAGCGCCCAAGGTCGATTTTCCGGCAGCGGGCACTGCAAAACGGATAATCGGGCCATTCGGTCATCTGGCCAGGCATGGGCACCTGACAAATCGGACACCGCACCTTAATCATCGTCCCCTGCTGTCCCAGACTTCGGGGTTTTTCAGGAATTTCCCGTCGCGACTATTTCCCGGAACTATCCGTCTTTGCCGATGTTCCCTTGCTTGCGCTTTCGCCCCCGCTGGCCGGCTTTTCGGTTGACGCGGGTTTGTCCGCCGGTTTGGCCGCCCCGCCGCCGTCGGAGTCGGCTTTCGCCTTCGATTTGTACGATTCACTGCGGTAGTCGGTCTCGTAGAAGCCTCCGCCCTTGAACAGGATGGCGGCCCCGGTGCCGAACAGTCGCCGCAGTGTGTCCTTGCCGCAGGCAGGGCATGTTTTAAGCTGCTCGGCCGAGAACGATTGCATTTCTTCGAAGCGGTGATCGCAGGCATCGCAAACGTAGTCGTATGTCGGCATGACGGTGTTCCCGTGCGTTAGTTCGTGGTACATTGTGCCTCGCTGCGTCCGCAACGACGATCGGGACTCACCCGTTCGCGACGACGACGCTGGCCGGCCGCAAGACGCGGTCGTGAATCATGAAGCCCTGCTGCAGCACCTGCAGCACGGTGTTGGCCGGCTGGCCCTGCCCCGGCATCATCTGCACTGCCTGGTGCATGTTCGGGTCGAACGGCTGTCCCTGCGTTTCGATCACCGTGATGCCGTACCGTTTCAGAATATCAAGGATCTGCAACTGCGTGGCCATTACACCCTGGACCAGCGGGCTGTTGTCGCCTGCCTTCTTCGCAGCGCCGACTGCCCGGTCGAGATTGTCCAGCGCCGGCAGCAGGTCGGTCGCCAGCTTGCCGTGCGCGAACTTACGTTCTGTCTCAAGATCACGCGCAGCCCGCTTGCGCGAGTTCTCGTAATCCGCCAGCGTGCGCAGCAGGTCGTCCTTCTGCGATTCCGCCTTGGCCAGTTGCGCCTGCAGCAGCGTCAACTCGCCGTCCGCGGTCTCGGCTTCGGGGACTTCGGCATCGGGCACAATTTTCGTCGGTTCGCTCTTCATCGTGATGTTCACCGCGTCCCGTGAGGAGTGCTCGCTGAATGGTTATCGCTTCTCATCTGTCGGCGAAAACCAACCCTTCAACTTGTTCAGAAATCCGCTCTTCGGCGCGCTGACCTGCTTATGTTCGATGCCGGCCATTTCGCGCAACAACTCTTCCTGACGCTCCGTCAGGACCTTCGGCGTCTCGACGACGATCAACACGCGCAAGTCGCCCCGCCGTGAGTTTGTCACCGGTTGCCCTCGGCGATCAACGCGCAGCTCGGGCATCCCTTCGCCCGAGACGCGAATCTCGGTATGGCTTTGCGCCCCCTTGGGGACCTGCAACTGCGTCGTGCCGGTAAGCGTCGGAATCTCGATCGTAGCCCCAAGAGCCGCCTGACTGAAGCTGATCGGGTAAGCGCTGACCAGATGAATACCATCACGCTGGAAGTCGGGATGCTCACCCACGCGGACCAACAGTTCCAGGTCGCCTCGCTCCGCACCCGGTTGGCCGGCATCGCCTTCGCCGGGCAGCAACAACCTCAGCCCGGTGTCCGCGCCGGCAGGGATCTTCACTTCAACAGTCCGGTTTGCTTCCACCCGGCCATCGCCTTTGCAGGTACCGCACGGGTCGGCAATCACGGTGCCTTCGCCCTGGCAACGCGGGCAAGTCTGCCGCAGCTCGAAGAAACCCTGCCGCTGGCTGAATTCGCCCCGTCCGGCACATTGTACGCAGGTCATGCGTTTGCCGGTCTTCGTGCCCTTGCCCCTGCAGTCAGTGCATTGCTCCATCCGGCGAAGCGTGACCGACTTCTTGATCTCGGTGACTACTTCGTGCAGTTGCAGGTCGACAATATGCCGGCGATCGTTGCCGCGGCGGGGTCCGCCACCGCGTTTGCGGGACTGCCCACCCGTGCCCATGAAGGCGCTGAACAGGTCGCTGACGATGTCGCCGAAGTTGCCGCCGGGACCGAAGCCGGTGTCATTGGGGTCGAGCCCCGCATGCCCGTAACGGTCGTAGCGTTCGCGTTTCTCGATGCTGACGAGGATTTCGTGGGCCTCGGTTACTTCCTTGAAGCGGACCTCGGCATCGGCATCGCCGATGTTGCGATCCGGATGATGCTGCCGGGCGAGTTTGCGGTAGGCACGTTCAATCTCGTCCTGGTCCGCCTCGCGCGAGATGCCCAGCACTTCGTAGTAGTCACGCTTGCTCATGATTCAACCGGATACCCGAACAAAGAAGCCAGCAATGCCGATCGTGGCACGGTGAATCATTATGAATCGAATGCGGGAGAGTTCACAAGGGCGATGAGCGGAATTACTGGCCCGAGGCAGCCGGAAGGTAACCGTCTTTGCCGCGTTTGATGGCATTGCCCTTCGACAGATCGAGCAGGTGCTTGCGAAGGACATGATCGGCCAACCCATCTTTTGGCACGCCCGCGTGGTCCAGTTTCCCGGCGGCGGCCGGGTATTCCTTCTTGATCGTTTCTTCGGTCACACCGTCTTTTGAAGTCGGTGCCTGCTTCTCGATGATGTCGTAGATGACGTACTGCTGCCACTCGACCGCCTGGCGGGTGTTCTCCGCTTCGACGTAGTTCTTAAGCGTCGACGACATCGAGCAGGAGGTGACGTTGAGAATCACAAGGCAGATGCCGATCGCCAGCATGCCGACGA
>JBBQII010000303.1:0-5466 GCA_038324795.1 Gemmatales bacterium | reverse complement strand
GGTAGGCGTCGTAGAAGTTGAGCGCGGTGGAGAAGGCGGGCATGGGAATGCCTTTTTTGGCGGCAGTGGCCACGACGTTGCGCCAGGAGCGTTGATTATCCTTGATCGCTTTTTTGAAGAATTTGTCGAGGAGGAGATTTTGGAGCTTGGGATTCGTATCGTAAGCGGCCTTGATGTCGCCGAGGAAACGGCTGCGGATGATGCAGCCGCCGCGCCACATCAGGGCGATGCCGCCGTAGTTCAACTTCCAGCTGTTCTCTTTCGCCGCCGCCCGCATCAGCATGTAGCCCTGCGCGTAGCTGATGATCTTCGATGCATACAGGGCATCGCGAATCGATTCGATGAACTTCTTTCTGTCCGGCACGTTCAACTTCGGCGACGGGCCGACCAGCACCTTCGACGCAGCCACGCGTTCATCCTTGAGGGCGGAGACGCAGCGCGCGTA
The DNA here is from genome assembly GCA_038324795.1 of Gemmatales bacterium. Taxonomy (GTDB): domain Bacteria; phylum Planctomycetota; class Planctomycetia; order Gemmatales; family Gemmataceae; genus JAIOQJ01. Next base: position 5,021 of record JBBQII010000303.1, on the reverse strand, counting down.
GACCGCCTCCGAGATCAGCGTGATCGGGATGCCCATTTCCATCGAGTCGATGACGGTCCACTTGCCGGTGCCCTTCTGACCGGCGGTGTCGAGGATCTTGTCGACGAGCGGGGCCTTGTCCTTGTCCTTGAACGCGAGGATGTCGCGCGTGATCTCGACGAGGTACGAATCGAGCACGCCGGTGTTCCACTCGGCGAACACTTCGTGCATCTCGTCGGCCGTCATGCCCAGGCCGTCGCGCATCAGGTTGTATGCTTCGCAGATCAGCTGCATGTCGCCGTATTCGATGCCGTTGTGCACCATCTTGACGTAGTGCCCGGCCCCGCCGTCGCCGACCCAGTCGCAGCACGGCACGCCGCCATCCACCTTGGCGGAGATGCCCTGGAAGATCGCCTTGACGTGCGGCCACGCCGCGGCCGAACCGCCCGGCATGATGCTCGGACCCTTGCGTGCGCCTTCTTCACCGCCGGAGACGCCGGTGCCGATGTAGAGCAGGCCCTTGGCTTCGACTTCCTTCACCCGGCGATTGGTGTCGCCGAACAGCGAGTTGCCGCCGTCGATGATGATGTCGCCCGGTTCGAGGTGCGGCATCAACTGCTGAATGAAATCGTCAACCGGCTTGCCGGCCTTCACGAGCATCATCACGCGCCGCGGGCGCTTGAGCTTCGAGACCATCTCGGCGATTGAATGCGCGCCCTGGACCTTCGTTCCCTTGGCTTCCCTGGCGAGGAACTCGTCGACTTTCTCGACGGTGCGGTTGTAGGCGACCACGGTGAAGCCGTGATCGTTCATGTTGAGGATGAGGTTCTGGCCCATCACAGCCAGGCCGATCAGCGCGATATCGCCTTCCGGTTGCATGAAATTTGCTCCTGAGAGTATTCCGAAGAGGTGTTATCTTAGCGCCTGCACCCGGGATTGACCAGAAGACGCCCGACCCCGCGATTCGTAGTTCAGCATCGCCCTGTCGACCCGCACGTACGGAGTGAACGCATGCCGAGACTGGTACTGGGCACACGCAACCGCAAGAAGCGGGACGAATTGGCCGATCTATTGAAAGACATGCCGTTCGAGGTGGCCGACCTGAGCGGTTACCCGGACGCGCCGGAAGTCGAGGAGACCGGCACCACGTTCGAGGAGAACGCCCGACTGAAGGCAATCGGCTTCGCCAGATCCGTGAAGCAGTGGGTGCTGGCCGAGGACAGCGGCCTGGTCGTGCCGGGGCTGAACGGCAGGCCGGGTGTCCATTCTGCCCGCTTCGCCGGCACGCACGGCGATGACGAAGCGAACAACAACCGCCTGCTGGCGGAACTGGCCCCGTTGCCCGACGATCGGCGCGCGGCCTACTACGTCTGCGTCGCCGTACTGGCGACACCGGCCGGGGAAGTGGTGGCCGTGGCCGAGGGGCGCTGCCACGGCGTCATCATCAAGGAACGGCACGGCAGCGGCGGTTTCGGGTATGATCCGTTGTTCATGGTGCGGGAATATCACCAGACCTTCGGCGAGTTGAGCCTGCGCGTCAAGCAGGCGCTGAGCCACCGCGGCCGGGCAATCAACGCGATGCGTTCGAAGCTGTGGGCGCTTGTCAGTCAGCGTTAACCGGAACGGGAATCACGATGTCACGGAAGGCACAGTTCCTCGAACTTCAGGATGATCTCCGCGCGTTCCGCAACTATCTTCAGGCGGAACGCGGGATGGCGGTCAACACGGTCATCGCCTACACGCATGACCTCGACCGCTTCAGTACCTGGATGGCCGACGACGGCATGGCGGACTACCACACTCCGGCGCTCGGGGAGTTGTCCCGGTATCTGTCATTCCTGCATACCGGGAAGTTGGCGGCAGCCAGCATCGCCCGGCATCTTGTGTCGCTGAAGATGTTCTACCGCTTCCTGAAGATGGAGGAACGTGCTCAACCCGCGGCCGTGGAGTTGCTGTCATCGCCGTCGCTGTGGGAGCGGATTCCAAAGGTGCTGTCGCCCAAGGCCGTCGACAAACTGATGATGGCCCCCGTGGCGGGCGACCGCTTCCACCTGCGCGATCGCGCGATCCTCGAAACGCTGTACGCCACCGGGTGCCGGGCATCCGAAGTTGTCGGCCTGACAATGAACGAACTGTACCTCGATTCCGCGTTTTGCAAGTGTACCGGGAAGGGGAACAAGCAGCGGATTGTGCCGTTGGGCCGATCAGCCATCAACGCGCTGCGCGCCTATCTCGGCGACAGCCGACCCGAATTGACGAGCGACCCGGGCGCGACGTGGGTCTTCGTCAGCAAGGGCGGCCGGCAGTTGAACCGCGAGATGTTGTGGGTGCTGGTGAAGAAATATGTGCTGCGTGCGGGGCTGCCGGGCAACATCAGCCCGCACTCGCTGCGGCACAGCTTCGCGACGCATCTGCTGTCCGGCGGGGCCGACCTGCGCACCGTGCAGGAATTGCTGGGCCATTCAAGCATCAGCACGACGCAGATCTACACCCACGTCGACCGCGACCGCCTGAAGGCAATGCACAAGAAGTTCCACCCGCGCGGGTAAGGGAGGATCAGGCGGCGGGGGTAATGCGTTGTTCGAGACAGTTCCGTGCGTAGGCCGCCTCCAGATTGACGGGAATGCACAGCCCGCCGCGCAGCCAGAGCGGCAGCGTCGGAAGTCTGCCCCCGATAGCGATTGAATCGTGCCAGATGTCGAGCGTGGCCGCTCCGTCCCGCTCGACGGGTCGGTAAGCGGCAGCGAACAGCGATTCGCCGGTTGCCTGACCCGCACCGCCGAGACGGACGAGCAGATCGCGATGCAGGTCAGCGGATCGATCGGTCACCACGTCGATAAGAGCCAGGCCGACGCCCATCTGAAGGTACGATGCGCATTTGGAAATCAGGGCGTCGCGATGGGAAGGCCTGTCCTTGTTTGACGGGCTGACCAGTTCAATGGCCGCGGCCAACGATGGTCCGCCGACCCGGCCAAAAATACCGATCTCGACAACCGCACCGGCAAGCGCCAACGGCATACTGGAGTTCGCGGGCGAAGGAGTCCAATCGAGCGACGAAGATACGGAATCCGCATCTCCGAATGTCGCAACGTCGATCTCCACGCCGAATTGCACGTTCGCTTCCGCAAAGTAGCCTTCAGGAAGCAGGGCGTTGATTTGGGACGACAGGTAGGTCGCCCAGGAATTGTGGAAGGAGTGCCAGTGGCGTCGATCGCTCAGCGGTGGATGGAAATGATCGAGCAGTGGCACGCGCTGACCTCCGTTTGTGGCATCCTTGCATTGTAGGGTGGGTGAAGGCTTTGCGGAACCCACCATTCCAACGCATGGTGGGCTGCGCAAAGCCTTCGCCCACCCTACGGGCTACAGGCTGCGGAAGTACTCCTTCGAGCCGAGGATACCGCCCAGCACCACGTTTTCCCGGCCGCCGCTGCTGTTGAACGTTCCCATCCAATTGTTGAAGCCGCTTGGATCCGGTGCGCGGTTGAGGTAATCGTTGTAGAAGCCGTTGACGATCAGTTGCCGGGCCTGCTGGCTGCTGACGATGGTGTACGCCACCGACTGCCGGGAAGCGCCGCTGTTGAGCTGGCCCAGGTAGACGGAAAGGCTGAACGGGTCGATTTCCTGTCCCAGTTCATTCAGGAAGATCTGGTTGAGGAAGTCGCTGTTATCCGGGTGCTGCAACTGGTACTCGGCCGAGCCGTAGAACACGGCCTTCACCTGTTCGGTGGTCGCGCCGCTGGCGAACATCGCCAGGAAGCCGTTCATACCGCCGGCGTCCGCCGGCCGGCCCAGAATCTCCTGGTACAGACTGTTGATCTCGTCGACGCGTGCCTCGCGGCTGTTGGCAATTCCCTGGGCCACCTGATCGCGCGACATTCCCTTGTCCATCAGGCCGGTCCAGTACCGCAGGCCGATCGGGTCGACCTGCCGGCCGAGGATCACCTGGTACATGTCCGCCACGAAGTATTCGTCCTTGCCGCGGGTGACCACATCGACATTGGTGGCGAACAGCGTGGCGGTGGTCGAGGCACTGGCCCCCTCGCTGTCGGTCGCGCTGAACGTGATGTTGTAATAACCCGCCTGCGGGAATCCGGTGGTGAAGCTGGTTCCCGTTCCCGTGGCGATCGTGATGCCGAAGATGTTCGTGACCGCCCACGATGTCGAGACGATCGCTCCGCCCTCCGGGTCCGTCGCGGTACCGGTGAACGTCATCGGCGTATCGACGCGAAGTTTCGGCGGAGCGCTGATGCCGACACTCGGCGGGGCGTTGACCGGCCCGGGGCTGGGCCCGGGTCCCGGCCCGGGGGGCGTCGGCCCGGGCGCGGGGGGCGTGATCGTCGTCCATGGCCCGAGCGTGATGCTGGCGGACGGTGAGCCGGAGGGGTTCGACAGCGTGGAAGACCAGTTCCCCTGATCGTCGTAGGAGCTGCCGTACGCCAGGCCGTACTTGCTGACCGACGGTTGATGCCAGTACGCGGCATACAGGTTCGACGGTACGCCCGCGGGGTAGAACGTAGACACAGTGGCCGGCGTTGTGCCGGTACCGTCATCCAGGAACGTCGTGACTGGCGGCGTGCCGTTGGTGGCCGAACCGGCCAATTGGACGGTGCCGCCGGGCGTGAGGGACCGGTAAATGTTGAACGACGCCGCCGTATCCAGGTTAAACGCCTTCCAGTTGACGTTGACCGTGAGATCGGTTGCCGTCGTTTTCTGGGAGAATTCGGTGCTTTGCGTGGACTCGCCCGCCGCGTTGACGGAGGTAATGACGTAGTAGTAAGTCGTGTTCGGCAGCAACGACCCGCCCGTTGACAGGCTTGGCGCGATTTGAATTGGGTTGTTGGCCCAATTGGAGGGGGCGACCGTCGTGCTGTTGGCAATGCCTCGGGTAAGTGCTGAGACGACCTGATTTTCGAGGCTGCCGAGAATGATCTGGTAGAAGCCAGTGTTGAAGCCCATCGGCGGATTGACGGGCAGAGGCTGGACGAGATTGTCCGCGAAGACGCCTTCACCCGAGAAGACCATCGACGAGGCCGACACATTGT